>CAIWTG010000126.1 GCA_903915565.1 uncultured Chloroflexota bacterium | reverse complement strand
ATGCACATCAACGACCTCATTGAGGCGTTCCGGACGATTACCGGGTGGGATATCACCCTCGATGAGTTGGTCAAAACCGGCACACGCATCGAGACAATGCGGCAGGCTTTTAACGCGCGTGAAGGCATCAAGACGCCATGGAAGCATCACCCGAGAATGCTCGGCGTCCCGCCCAAGACGGTAGGCCCGCGCGCCGGCGCTACGCTGGATGAAAAAGAACTGGCTAAAGAATACTATGAGGCGATGGGCTGGGATGTTAATACCGGCAAACCCAGCAAACAGGCTCTCCTCGACCTTGGCCTGGACGATGTTGCTAAAGTCCTCTGGCCCTAAGCTTTAATAATCTAAGAAAATCTGTAGAGCCTCCTGAAATATGGAGGCTCTGCTTTTTCTTGTCTCCCTAGTCTCTCTAGGTATATAATGGTCAAAGCATTATTATTCGTTTCTGGTAAATTTCGGAGGCACGGTATGGCAGACGAATTTGTCATCGTTAAAGACCTGGTAAAAAGCTTTAAGGATTTTAAAGCGGTCGACGGCGTTTCCTTTTCTATCTTTAAGGGCGAGGTCTTTGGTTTACTCGGTCCCAACGGCGCCGGTAAAACCACCACCATCCGTATGCTCTCCACGGTCTTGGAAGCCGATAGCGGCGATATTACCATCGGCGGTCACTCGGTAAAAAAAGATGCCGCCGCCGTCCGCAGTATCATCGGCGTCTGCCCGCAAGAGCTCGCGCTTTATGATGACCTCTCCGCCCTGGATAACATGGTTTTCTTCGGGCACATGGCGGGAATGGACAGCAAGACCGCCTACACCCAGGCGATGAAAAACCTGGAGCTGATGGGTCTTGAGGACAGGGCTAAAGGCAAGATTTCTAAATACTCCGGCGGTATGAAGCGACGCATCAACCTCGCCATCGCCCTGATGGGCAATCCGCAGCTCCTCTTTTTAGATGAGCCGACCGTCGGTATCGACCCGCAGTCCCGCAACAACATTTTCGAAAATATCCAGTCGCTGCAAAAGCAAGGCTTAACCGTTCTCTATACCACCCACTACATGGAAGAAGCCGATAAACTCTGCCAGCGTATTGCCATTATGGACGGCGGAAAAATTATTGCTATGGACACACCGCATAATCTGAAAAAGCAAATCGGTAACCCGGATAAAGTCACCCTGGAAGACGTTTCCTGAAACTTACCGGGCGCAGTCTGCGCGATTAACCGTTAACTATGAAAAGAGCTTTATTTATCACCCTTAATGAAGTTAAGCTGTATTTGCAGGACAAGGGCGACCTCGCCTTCGGTCTGCTCCTGCCGATACTTACCTTAGCCCTGATGTTCGGCGCTTTTGGCAGCGACACATTGTTCAAATCTACCGCCAACATCGTCAATGAAGATAATGGGGCTTACTCCCAGCAGCTTATCCAGAAGATAAACGACGTCGATGGTATCAGCGTGAGTTTAATTTCCGCCGATGACGCTAACGCCAAGCTGGATAAATCGGACATACTGATAGCGCTTTTTATCCCCTCCGGCTTCTCGGATAACCTGACTGCCGGCCAACCGGCGCAGTTGACTTTTAAGCAGCGCGGTAACGGCGGGCAGGAAGGGCAGATACTCGCCAGCATTATCCGCGGCGTGGCGGGAGATATTAACCAGCAGTTCACCGTTCTTAACGGCGTGAAGACCGCCCTGGCGGGCAAAGGCATTGCCGATAGCAATATTCAAATAGTCGTCCAGAGTGTTTTAGCCGAACAAAGCCAGCAGCCCGCCATTGATGTGAAAGAAGAAATAACCGGCGGCAGTTCACAATTTATCAATCAATACCTGCCCGGTATCATTACCATGTATGTCCTCTTCTCGTTATCTCTGTCCGCTATGACCATTGTCGAGGAAAGACGTCGCGGTACTTTAGAGCGCCTCCTCACTACGCGTCTTTCTATTAATGAACTTTTCTTCGGTAAATACCTCGCCACCATCGCCCGCGGTTTTATACAGACCCTGATTTTACTGTTGCTGTCCTATGCGGTATTCCAGATGTTTACGCCGCTGTCGTTCCTGGCGTGTCTGGTGGTGTCTATCGTTTTCACGGCTGCCGCCGCAGCCATTGGTATGATTATTGCCTCCGTCTCCCGGACGCAATCTGCGGCTAACTGGATTGCCATCGTTGTAACGATGTTTATGGTGATGATCGGCGGCACGTTCTTTGCTGTTTCCGAAGGTTCGGCGCTGGCAACCATTGGTAAATTTTCCTTGAATACTTATGCTAACAAAGCCTATGGCGTCATTATTGCGCAGAATGGCTCGCTGGGCGACGCCTGGCCGCAGCTGGCGGTCATGGCTGGTGTGGCGGTGGTCGGACTCATTATTAGCCGCCTTATTTTCCGCGCGGTGCCGGGGAGCAAATAGAGAGACATGAAAAATCTGAAGCATATTTGGTATATCGCTCTTAAAGACCTTAAAATATTTGTTCAAGACCGCCCGGCCTTGTTCTTCAGCATTGTCTTTCCCTTCCTCTTTGTTATCCTCTTTAACTCGATAATGGGTGGTGTGGGCTCAAAGGACGACCGGTTGACGCTGCACTTGACCACACAGGAAACAACGGGCGGCCTGAGCTACCAGATCATCGGGGCGATTGAAACCAAAGACCAATCGGCGTTAAAGCCCGGCGCCCCTATCGTTATCTGGGATAAGAATTATGAAACTGACCGCCAGGCGGTGCTGGACGGCAAGCTCGACGGATTTTTAAACTTTCCGGTGGACTTTACCCAGTCGCTAACGAGCGGTTCTAAAACTGAATTGGAAATCTTTGCCGATGCCAGCGCTACCAATACCCGAGCCGCGTTGCAGGGTATTTCCGGCGCGATTACTTCACAACTAAACGCCAATCTGGCGATTATCAACGCCTCCGCCCAACTGTTAACGATGAACGGTGCGACGCCGGCCGAAGTCCAGGCGGTTATTCAGCAAATTCAGTCTCAGGTATTTGGCAATACCGGGGCGCAAACCTCCTACCTGTCATTCACCACGCAGGAAGTCGGCAATGTTGAGGCGCGAAATTCCTCCAATTGGGTTATCCCGGGTTACCTGGTGATGTTCGTCTTTATGGCGGCCGCAACCTCGGCGCCGGACATTGTCAAAGAGAGGAAAAACAACACCCTGGAAAGGCTCTTCTCAACCTCGGCCAAGAGAGAATCTATTCTGGGTGGGATTTATACCGGCATCGCCCTTAAGGGTCTTATCCAGATTATTATCTTCTGGGCGGCTGGTATTTTGATATTCCATGTTGATCTGGGTCTATCGCCGCTAGCAGTCATCATCCTCTCGCTACTCATGGTCATCATGTCCTCCGCCTTTGCCGTCATGCTGGCTACTCTGGCGAGTTCCATTCGCAGCGCTTCATCTCTGGCGGTCATTACCTCGCTGATACTGGCGCCGCTGGGCGGATGCTGGTGGCCGGCTTTCTTATATCCCGAATGGCTGCAGAACATGGCGAAAATAACGCCGCACGCCTGGGCTACCAGTGCGTTCAACAAATTGATGGTTTTTGGCGCTGACTTCGGTGATGTTGTGTGGTCCATGGTGGCGTTGCTGGTGTTTACGGTAGTCTTCGGCGCCATCGCTATCTGGCAGTTCCGCGTCAGCGATAGATAACCGTTTAGCTATTTAACGATTTGACCATCGGCGTCTTCAGGAAAGCTTTCACAATTACCGGGTCGAACTGTGTGTCGGCGCACCGCTGTACCTCTTCAAGCGCTTTATTCGGTGACATCGCGCTGCGGTAAGGCCGGTCGGACGTCATCGCGTCGAAGGAATCGGCCACCGCCAGGATTCTGGAGATGAGCGGTATGTTGTCGCCTTTTATCGTCTGGTTCATCCCGGTGCCGTCGTAGCTGTCGTGATGGTGTTTTATTGCCTCAACAATGACATCATTAACCAGCGGTTGCACGATGCCAGGCCCGATGGAGCAGTGGGTTTGAATGTAGTTGTATTCGGTCGGCGTCAGCACGCCTGCCTTATTCTGGATACTCGGGTCGATGCCGATTTTGCCGATGTCGTGCAGCAGGGCAGCCCAGCGTACGTTTTCCAGGTCTCCCTCTTTAATGCCCATCACGTAGGCAATGTCCAGGGCTATCTTGGTGACCCGGCGCGAATGGCCTGCTGTATATTTATCCTTGGCTTCCAAAGCGCTGACGAGTGATTCCACGGCATCGATGAATAACTTTTGCAGTTCTTTCGCCTGCTCGGTTACTTTACCCTCAAGCACCTGTCTTTTCTTGTTAAGGTCGCCTTCCAGTTTCTTCTTCTCCAGCACGGACTGCACGTTTTGTAGCAACTGGTCGATGTCGAAAGGCTTGGTGATATAGTCAAGGGCGCCGTTCTTCATACAGTTAACGATTGTATCCGGCTCGACGACGGCGGTAGCCATGACTACCGCGGTATCCGGGAAGGACTTCTTGAGTTGCGGTAATAGCGCACTGCCCGAAGTGCCCGGCATCATAATATCCAGGATAACCAGGTCGACTGGATTATTCCGCAGCGCAGTTATAGCCTCTACAGCGTTGCTGGCTTCTTCACAGGTGAAGCCATTCATCGTCAGGCACTTATTGAGGCTTCTCCTTACCGTTTTTTCATCATCAACGATAAGGATTCTTTCTCTATATGGCTTGATGTCTTTTTCAATACTTCTAATAGCTTTGATTACCATGATCGCATCCTTTCAAGTTTATCTGGTGTTGAATGCCTAGTTTCCCGATACAGCCGGCATCCTGATGGTGAAGGTAGTGCCTTCGTTTACCTCGCTCTTTACGCTTATCTTGCCGCCGTGCTTCACGATGATGCTGTAGCAGATGCTTAAGCCCAGCCCGGTGCCCTTACCGATATCCTTGGTCGTAAAGAACGGGTCGAAAATCCTGGGTAGAATCTGTTTCTTTATCCCGCACCCATCATCGCTGATAATAAGGTTGACATGGCTGTTCACCCGTTGTGTCGTTATAGTGATGGTACCGGAGTTCTTAATCTCTTTAATCGCTGCCTCGGCGTTTGATATCATGTTCAGAAATACCTGCTGGAGCTGACCTTTTTCCAGCGGGATTTCCGGCAGAGTTTCGTCAAGATTCGTGACGACGCTGATGTTGTTAATTCTTTCTTCATATTCGCGGAGCTTTAAGGTGTCTTTGATGACCTCATTCGGCGAAGACCTGCCGTTTTCTCCATTTTTGTTGCGGGCGAACAAGAGGACGTTTTTAACGATTTCAGCAGCACGCTTGGCTTCGTTATAGATGCACTCGATGTCCTCTTGATTTTCCGCTGGAAGATCGCCTTTTTTAAGTATTTGTGACAAAGCCAGAATACCGGTTAAAGGATTGTTTAATTCATGCGCCAGCCCAGCCGCCATTTGGCCGAGCGAAGCCAGCCTGTCCGTGAGGTATAATTTTTCTTCTTCTTCCCTCTCTCTGGAAATGTCCGAGAAGGTAAGTATCATGCGGTCGCCGTCCATTTTTACCACGATGGAATGGATGATTTTTTCCTGTTCCTCGACGAGATACCGGAATTCCACCGACTGTTTTTCCTGACTGACCGATTCAACCGCCTTGTGGAGGTTAAAGAATTGGTCGGCGGGGAAGATTTCTTTCAGCAATTTGTTCTTCAGCGTCCGGCTGTCAAGATTGAAAATTTTCTGCAGTGCTTTATTTGCCAGCAGGACGCGGCGGTCCTTATCAATCACCAGTACTCCCTGGGGGGTATTGGCTAAAATATTATCAATTAGCTTCTTGTGTTCTTGTAATTTCGCTTCCACTTCATACTGTTTGGTGACATCGCGCTGGACATCAATAAGCGAGCAGATTTGCCCTTTTTCGTCATAAAGAGGCGAGAGTCGGCAGTCGCAGATAATTTTGGAGCCGTTTTTATGATGCTTAATGATAGTTGCGGCGCAAACCTTCCCGGACTTGATAGTTTGTTGCACCGACTTATTGACGTCATCAGGAGCTTTTTCTCTGCTGAAGAATGATAGTTTCTGTCCTTTTACTTCGTCTAGTGTGTAACCAAACTTTTCAATGGCTGCATCATTCATGTAGGTTATGTTATATTCTGGGTCGGCGATGAAGATGGCATCCGATACCTGCTGAGTTACCGAACTCAATAACCTTAGTTGTTCTTCAGCCTGCTTTTGTTCGGTGATATCGGTTATTACCAAAGTGATGCACTTGATGCCGCCTATCTCAATTTCTTCAGCGGAAAACAAGCCGGTCTTAATTTCTCCGGATTTCATCCGCGACCTTATTTCCAAACGGTCTGCTTTACCGGTTGCTTTAAGGCTTTTACCCATCTTTTCTTCGTCATCTTTGTTAATCCAGAGGTTAAGCTCGGTTGGCGTGTGCCCGATGATTTCTTCTTTGGTATAGCCGCTGAAATTCAGGTAACTTTCATTAACCTCGAGGAACGCGCCCTCTTTTACAGTCATAAGGCAGACCGGGTTGGGACTGGAGCTGAAAGCCTTGGAGAATTTCTCCTCCGATTCTTTAAGCGCGTTCTCCATATTTTTGCGTTCGGTGATATCCACCGAATTAACAATCATGTACATCAGTTCATCGTTCTTCTTTACCGTAGCCCAGTTCATCTCTATCCAGTAAATTTCGCCGCTCTTCTTTTGGACGAATATTTCCGAATTGCCGCCGCCCCCCTTCCTCATCGTCTCCATAAAGGGTTCCATGAAGGACGCTTTGTATTCATCCGGCCACCAGGGGTAATCAGGCGCTTTTCTCCCCACCACCTCTTCTAACGTCCATCCATTAATGCGTTCCCACGCCGGATTCACGTATTTAACCGAAGTGTCCGCATTAAACACTACCGTGGCGTGCGGAGCGTTTGACATCAAGCTATCAGTGAATTTTTGGTTTTCTCCCAAAGCTATCTCGGCCTGTTTGCGTTGAGTAATATCTCGGGCGATGATGGTAACGCTTTCCGGGCTGCCGTTATTATTGCGCGTCAATGAAATCATGTGCTCGGTCCAGATTGTCCGCCCGTCTTTATGTATCCAGCGGATTTCCACCGGTTTGTTATTTTTCGATGGATTCCACATGGAAGCCCCAACCAGCGGAATATCTTCCGGAGCTGTTATTTTTCTCGGCAGGTAAGGGTCGGCGTAAAAATCCTCCGGAGTATATCCGGTGATGTGTGTGCAGGATGGGCTTACATAGTCATAATGGAGTTCCGGCGTTAACACAGCATGCAGGATTATATCCCTGACGTTTTCCGCGATTACCTCGAAAAAGTCATCCGGATGGGACAAGGGATTAATGCTGTTTTCCCTATCTTCTATTTTTGGATAAGCATTCTTCATAGCTTTAAGCTTCTTAGGCTTTAATCTTGGGTCAAGGACGCTGTTACCCTCGCGAATTTTTGCCATACGGCGAAAATATACCATTCAAATGGTAACAAAAGAATTAACATAACTATTCCGTATGTAAACAAAATATAAACAATCAGTCATTTAGTACTAGCTCAAAAGTAGTACCCGGCCTGTCTTTGACAATGCAAACGCCTTAAGTCCATAATAAAAAAAACCGTTTCAATCACCACAAAAGAGACTTTATTAGGAGGTTAGTACTAGTGTCGGTAATATCCCTGCCGCAGTTAGCCTGGCACGGCGCTAAGGAGCTCAAAATTTCTTTGCCGGTTGGCTGGCGTGTAGAAATTTGCAACATGGCGGGCTATAACCGTCCGCCCCTCACCCCCGCCTCCATCAAGAAAGCCGTCGGTAATCCCATTGACATGGCGCCGCTGCGGGAATATGCCCGCGGCAAAAAAGAAGTAGTTATCCTCTTCGACGATATGACGCGCGTTACGCGCGCCGCATTAATAATTCCCCATATTTTAACCGAGTTGGCTGCTGCCGGTATTAAAGACCGCCAGGTACGTTTTATCGCCGCCATCGGCTGCCACGGCGCTTTAGATAGAATGGACTTTGTTAAAAAACTTGGTGACGACGTCTTTAAACGTTTCCCGGTTTATAACCATAATCCTTTTGATAACTGCGTTTACGTCGGCACTACTTCCAGCGGCACAAAAATAAACATCAACGCCGAGGTCATGCAGTGCGACCTTAAAATTGGTATCGGCTCCATCGTGCCCCACGAGATGGCAGGTTTTAGTGGGGGCGGTAAAATCGTACTGCCCGGCGTTGCCGCCTATGAAACAGTGATCGCTCTCCATTCACCGCGGGGCAAGGGGAGCTTTAGCGATACGGTATCCGGTATGGGCGCTTTGGAGCATAACCCGCGCCGGAAAGATATTGATGAAGCCGCCGACATGGTTGGACTGGACATTATAGTTGATGCCCTCGTTAATACCTGGGGTGAAACGGTCGCCCTCTTTGCCGGTACGCCCCTCCCCACTTATGCCGCCGCCCTTGAGGCTGCACAAAATCATTATCTAACGCCCTTAGCGCGGGAAAACGATATCGTCATCGCCAACACCTTCGCCAAGGCTAATGAGGCTGTCTCCGGGCTATCGGTCGCTTTGGCATCTGTCAGGGATGGCGGTAACGTCGTGCTCATCGCCAACGCGCCGGAAGGGCAGGCGACGCATTACCTGATGGGTCCCTTCGGCAATAACATCGCCGGCAAACTTCAACTGCAGAAAAAAGTCCCGCCGCACGTCAAGCGCCTTATCTTTTTCAATGAGTACCCCGACCTTGCTGCCCGCCGCTACCTGGAAGACACCGATAGAGTAATCATGTTGGACGACTGGGCGGAAGTACTTAAGCTGTTAAAACAAGACTACAGTAAGCAGGCAAAGGTGGCGGTCTATCCCAACGCCGATATTCAGTACTGCCCGGCTGACAGTCTTTAAAACTCCTCCAGCAGTTTTTCTATCCTCTTCGGCTCTATCGGCTGTTTCACCAGCGGCCCCTTTTTAAGCTGCGGCAAGGTGTCTTCGTAGACTGTGCGCTCTTGTTTAAAGATTATCCCAATCGGTATCCTGTCGCCCCACTCCTGTGCCTTCTTTAGCGCCGCCGCTTTATCCGTTGGGTCGTAATCCCCCTCCAGTTTATAGACCCGCTGCTTGTACCACTGAAAAGTATTAATGTGGTTGAAGGAGACGCATGGCTGTAAAATATCTATCAGTGCAAAGCCGTGATGCTTTATCGCCGCCCCGATTAACCCCGCCAGGTGGTCGATATCCCCGGAAAAACCCCGCGCCAAAAAACTGACGTCGGATGCCAGTGCCAGCAGTAATGGGTTGAGCGGCTGTCCCGCCCCCAGCGGCGTTGTTTTAGAAATGAACCCCAATTCAGACGTCGGTGAAGCCTGACCCTTGGTCAGCCCGTAAACCTGATTGTTATGGACGAGGTACGTAATATCCACGTTACGGCGCGCCGCCGCCAGTAGATGTTGCACTCCCTCCCCATATGCCCCACCGTCCCCGTCAATGCCGATTACCGTTAGCTCATGGTTGGTGATTTTCGCGCCGGTAGCCGCCGGCAGCGTCCGCCCGTGCAGGCCGTTAAAAACATTGCCCCTGGTATAGTGCGGCAGCTTGGGCGCCTGCCCGATGCCTGACACGAAGAGTATTTGCTTCGGTTCCAAATTAAGGTCCACCAGCGCTTTTTTAACCGCCTGCAAAATACCGAAGTTACCGCAACCAGGACACCAGGCGTTAGGCACTTTTGATTCATAATCCAATAGCGTTACCATTTTCCCACCTCCTGGTTGACGCGTTCGATAATTTCTTTTGGGGAGAAGGGACGCCCGTCGTATTTTAAAATCGTGGCGTCGGCGGCAATACCCGTCTCGCGTCTGATTAATGCCGCCAGCTGCGCCGTGGCATTTCCCTCCACGACGATGTTCTTCTTAGATTTCTTTAGCGCCGCAATGACATCGTCGGTCGGGAAAGGCCAGACCTGGCTCAAGTGCAGAGTGTTGACGGATTTTCCTTCTTTAGCAAGTGTCTCCGCCGCCTCCCTAATGGCGCCGTAAGTGCTGCCCCACCCGATTAGCGTCGCTTTAGCCCCCCTCGCCTCATTAAAAACCGGCGGCGTGATTCCCAGTTTTAGGCCGTCCAGCTTGCGCATCCGTTTTTCCACCTGCGCCCTGCGGGTAGCGGCGTCTTCTATCATATGACCCGCCTCATCGTGTTCGTCGGAGTCCGTCACCACTAAAGCCTTGCCTTGGCCCGGCAACGCCCGGGGAGATATCCCCGACGCTGTGACAAGATGCCGTTTATAGTCCGCCGGATTGTTTAAGTCGCTATCGGTGACTAATTCCCCCCGCTCTATCTTTACTTTTGTTAAATCGAATTTGTTTACCGTAGCGTAGCTGGTAGCGATATGGTGGTCGGTGAGGATAAACACTGGCGTCTGGTACTTCTCCGCCAGGTTGAAGGCTTTGACGGCGGCATAAAATGCCTCCTCTACCGTCGCCGGCGCCAGTATTGCCCGCGGGAATTCGCCGTGGCCCGCGTGCATGGCAAAGAATAGCTCGGCCTGTTCCGTGCGCGTCGGCAGACCCGTCGCCGGGCCGGGACGCTGTCCCAGCACGACCACCACTGGCGTTTCCGTCATCCCCGCCAATGCCAACCCCTCTACCATTAAAGCAAACCCTCCGCCCGATGTCGCCACCATTGCCCTCGCTCCCGTATAGCCCGCCCCCACCGCCATGTTCATCGCCGCTATCTCGTCCTCGGTGTGCACCATCACCGCCCCGTATTCTCGTCCTTTATCGGCGATGTATTCCAGAATGGAACTGGAGGGCGTCATCGGATACCCTGCCACGAATTTACACCCCGCCGCCAATGCCCCTAGGCTTAAAGCTTCGTTGCCGTTGAGGAGGAGGCGGTTTTCGCCGGAAGTAGGTATTTCCGGCATCAGACAGGTTTGCTTTTGTTTTTTCACATGGTCATAACCCGCTTTGGCGGCGGCGACGTTATCCTTTACGGTCTTTTCGCCGTGGTGGCCGAACTCATCTTCCATAATTCTCGGCAGCAGGTCGAAGTCGCATTCAAACAATCCCGCCGCTGCCCCGACGGCTGCCGTGTTCGCCATGAGCTTGTTCTGGGCGGCGTCCATCGCTAGTTTATTAAAAGGCACGTCTAAAAACTTATCGCCTTGTGCCGCTGCCTTCGTTTGCTCCGCATCATAGAGGATGACGCCGTTTGGTTTCATTTCTTTTTCATGCAGGTCAATGGTTTCTTTGTTCAATGCAATCAGGATATCGAGCTGCGGTGACAGCGCCAGGACTTCCCCATCCTTCACCCGGATGCGGAAAAAGTTATGTCCGCCGCGTACCCGGCTCTCATAGTCCTGGTCGGCAAAGACGTTAAAGCCCCTTTTCACCAGCAATCTCGCTAGTACGGCGCCCACCGACTGTACGCCTTGTCCTGCCTCTCCCCCCACTATGATGTTATAATCCGTCGTCATTTCTTCACCTCCACAGGGTTAGGTTACAAAAGAAACATAACACATGATATCACTTCCGTCTGTAACATTCCTCACACAATAAACATTAGCTTCAAAATAGTTT
>CAIWTG010000125.1 GCA_903915565.1 uncultured Chloroflexota bacterium | reverse complement strand
AACATGAACACCGAATCACAGCCCCTGCTTGATTATATTCACGCATTGGAGAAAGAACTAGCAGCAGGCAACGCCACTGAGCATACGCATAGAACGGCATTAAAGACGCTAATCGAGGCGTTGGCAAAAGATATTACCGCTACCAATGAACCTCAACGTATCAAATGCGGAGCGCCGGACTTCATTATCACTAAAGGTGCTCTTACCGTCGGTTATATCGAAGCCAAGGACGTTGGCAAGAGCCTCGACGAGGCAGAAAAGTCAGAGCAATTAAGCCGATACCGTGACTCCCTCACCAATCTTATCCTAACAGACTACCTGGAATTTCGTTGGTATGTGAACGGGGAACGTCATCTTTCGGCACGATTAGGAACGGCTACAAAAGAAGGAAAAATTAAGCGGGATAAAGACAGCATTGAACCAGTTGCTGAACTGCTCTCCGGATTTCTGTCTCATAAAGCAGAGGCTGTGGGCAGTCCAAAAGACTTGGCCTTGCGAATGGCGCGGCTGGCGCACTTAATTCGTAACCTTATCATCAATGCCTTTGAAACTGAGACAGAAAGTGGCAGCCTGCATGCACAGTTAGCGGCATTCCGTGATAGCCTCATTCCCGACCTTTCCGTTGAGTATTTTGCCGATATGTATGCTCAGACCATTGCATACGGTTTGTTTGCTGCTCGATGTACGGCGCCCGACAAGAAGGATTTTACCCGACAGAATGCCGCCTATCTCCTGCCGAAAACAAACCCATTCCTGCGCAAGCTATTCAACCACATTGCCGGCCCTGAACTGGATGACCGTATTGCCTGGTTGGTGGATGACCTGGCACAGGTGCTGGCGCAGGCGGATATGGAAGCCGTACTCAAAGACTTTGGCAAGCACATGGGCAAGGAAGACCCTGTGGTGCATTTCTATGAAACATTCCTGAAAGCCTATGATCCGAAGATACGGGAGATGCGTGGCGTTTATTATACGCCAGAGCCGGTCGTCTCTTACATCGTGCGCTCCGTTGACCACTTGCTTAAGGACCGCTTCGGCAAGCCACAGGGACTGGCCGACGAGAAGACGCTTATCCTGGACCCGGCGGTAGGCACTGCCACCTTCCTCTACAAGGTAATAAACGAGATTCATCAGGCTACCGCTGGCAAAGGCCAGCAGGGCATGTGGAACAACTACGTAGCGGAGAAGCTCTTACCCCGCATCTTTGGCTTTGAATTGCTGATGCCACCCTATGCGATCGCCCATCTCAAGCTTGGGCTTTTGCTCAAGGAGACGGGCTACGAGTTCAAGAGTGAGCAACGACTGGGCATATTCCTGACCAACACCCTGGATGAGGCGATTAAGCACTCTGAGACGCTCTTCGCCCAGCGGATAAGCGAGGAAGCCAATGCTGCCGCCAGAGTCAAGAAGGACGAGCCGATAATGGTTGTGCTCGGTAATCCGCCATATTCAGTGAGCTCTCTTAATCGGAGCGACTGGATTGCTAAACTACTGGATGATTACAAACAGGGCGTACACGATAAGAAGCTGAACTTAGATGATGACTACATTAAATTCATCCGGTTTGCTCAGTGGCGAATTGAGAAGACCGGCCATGGAGTACTGGGTTTCATCACTAACAACTCCTATCTGGATGGGCTGAGCCACCGGCGGATGCGGGAATATTTGCTACAGAGTTTTTCAACTATCTACATTCTGAATCTACATGGCAATTCCAGGAGAGACGAGCAAGCACCAGATCATATCAAAGATGAGAATGTGTTCGATATTCAGCAAGGTGTGTCAATAGGCATTTTCGCAAAGGAAAGGGAGAAAATGGATGAGAGACACGTTTATTATGCTGACATGTGGGGAACTAGAGAAAAGAAGTATCAGGAGTTATTTGGATCAGATATCTCCTTCACAGGTTGGCAAGAGCTTACACCTGACGCTCCATATTTCTTTTTTGTACCCAAAGACTTTTCGTTGAAAGAAGAATACTTGCAGTATGGATCAATCAAAAACGCCTTCATTCTAAGCGGGCCAGGCGTGAAAACTGAGCGTGACAGCGTGTGCATTCACTGGACAAACGAAGCTGTCAAAAAGACTCTGGCTGACTTTGCTTACAAATCTGAAGATGAAATAAGAGACATCTACCAACTCAAGCAAGACAGTCGAGATTGGAAGGTGAAATCAGCAAAGACAGATGTTATCGAATCAAACGTAGACCCGAACCTAATATCAAAGATATTGTACAGACCTTTTGACAAAAGACATACATACTATACAGGCAAGACCAGAGGTTTTATCGGAACACCTGGCCTTAAAACGATGCACCATTTAGTTCAACCAACAAATATCGCTCTCTGCACCACTAGACAACTCTCGTCTAACCTATTCAGACATATTCTTGTTACAGATTGCCTAGTTGATTACGACCCGCTATCCTTGGCAACGCGTGAAAGAACCTTTGTATTT
>CAIWTG010000124.1 GCA_903915565.1 uncultured Chloroflexota bacterium | reverse complement strand
TACCACCGCTACCTTCGACACCCAGACGAAGACCGTTGACGACCAGAAGCCCTGGTTTGATAAACATGGTGAAAAATACCCCATTGTCGTTGCCGTGGAAAGCGAAAGAGTCATTGGCTGGGCTTCGATGAGCCAGTGGTCGGACCGCTGCGCTTATGCCGCCACTGCCGAGGCTTCGCTCTATGTTAAGGAAGGCTACCGGGGAGAAGGAGTGGGGCGGCAATTGTCTTTAGGAATATTAAAAGCCGCCAGAGAAGCCGGACTCCACACCGCCATCCTTAGAATCGCCGGCGATAACGCGGTAAGTAAAAAATTGGCTAAGTCGCTGGGCTTTAAGTCCATCGGGGTGATGAAGGAAGTGGGGAATAAGTTCGGTAAATTGCTGGACGTCTACCTGATGCAGATTATTTTTGACTAGTCCAGTAAAGCTTTCTCCAGCCGGTTGGCTAACGACTTATCCGCGCCCATGTGCTTGAGGTATTCCGCTATTGAGCCGTATTTTTTCCGGAGCGTCGCTAAAAACAGCTCCATTGACGCCGGGTCGGCATGCCAGAAAAAGTCCGGCATAACTTTGACGTCGTCCGGAACAGTTCCGTGACTCTCCAAAGTCCGCCGCAGTTCGCCCATGTACGAGTCGGATAGCGAATAGTCCTCGATAATGTCTTTCTCCGCTACGCCTAGGGAGCTTAAGAGCATTGCCGCCAGTATCCCCGTCCGGTCTTTGCCGATGGCGCAATTGAACACCAGCGGATGATTCTTCGGCTCGGCAATAACCTCCAGTGCCTGGACAACTTTCCCCCCGAAACCCTTATTCTGCGCGATATCCAGGTAAAACTGCCCCATGTTGGTGAATGTTTCATAACGGCGTGCTTCTACATCCGCTGTTTTACCGCCGTCGGTCATAAAAGCGATGTTGTAATATTTTATACTGCATTCGGCAGGCAGTCCTATCCCCTGGCGTTTTACTTCAAAATCGCTCCTTAAATCCACCACCGCATTCAGCCCGATTTCTTTGGTAAGCCTGTCGTATTCTTCTTGATTGATGCGCGCCAGTTCGCCGCTGCGGTAGATACGCCTCCAGGCTGTCGTCCTTCCGTCCTTGGCTTTGTACCCGCCGATGTCGCGGAAATTGGTTACGGACTTGAATCTTAAGTGTCGTGTATTTTGTTCGGTCATTTTTTCATCCTGCTAGACTAAATATGGGACGAGCGCTCTCGCCTGCGGAATATTTATCGCCGGCAAAGACTTTGTTGCCCATCTTCACCTTTTTCCCGATAAGTTCCATCGTTGCTGTCTTCGGGTCCACCCCCTCCAGATTCCCCATTAGCCAGGGTCCCTCTTCCAGCTCCACAATCACGAGTATGTAAGGCACTTCACTCTCTCGCCCCTCCGCCCCCACAAAAACTGTCGTGAAGGTCTTTATTTTCCCGTCGGTTTTTACTTCAATGACGTCCATGTCCGTGCTCCCGCACTGCCGGCAGGCCATCTTGGGCGGTACGGTTATCGCCTTGCACTGGCGGCATTTGAGACCGAGCAGTTTATTCTGTTTCAGGGCTTCGTTGTAGTCTTTAAAATAGAGTTTCTGTTCCATTTTACTTCCAGCCCCTTTCCAAAACCATGTTGACCAGCGTCCCGCCGTCACCGCCTAAAGTATCCGTCAGCCCGATTTTTGCATCAAGTACCTGCCTGCCCGGCTCCACCTCGCCGCGCATTTGTTTAACGATTTCGTAAACCTGTCCGGCGCCGGTAGCGCCGATAGGATGTCCTTTAGATTTAAGCCCGCCGGAGGGATTGATGGCTACCTTCCCCCCGATGTCCGCCTGGCTATTTTCCCAGGCTTCGCCCGCTGTGCCGTATTCAAAAAACCCCAGGCTTTCGGCGGCAATCAGACTGGCGATGCTGAAGCAGTCGTGCAGCTCGCACAGGTCAACATCATCGGGCTTGACGCCCGCCATTTTATAGGCTTGTTGCGACGAAATTTCCCGCGCCCTGATTCTCGGCAGGTAGTCGTTCTGGTTGCCGAGCGGGCCGTTGGATGCCTGCCCGATGCCCGTAATATAAACCGGTTTTTTCGTTAGCTTTTTCGCGATGTCTTCCGACGCCAGCACTACGGCTGCCGCGCCGTCGGAAAAGGGGCAGCAGTCGTGCAGGGTGAGGGGTGTGCAGACCACAAAGCTGCCGAGGATTTTTTCCATGGTAATATCGGCATTCTTCCCAAAGAACTGCGCTTTAGGGTTGATGGCGCCGTGCTTATAGGATTGCATGGTTACTTTTGCCATCTGTTCGCGCAGTTTTTGGAGGGGGATTTTATAAGTGTCGGCATAAAGATGGGTTAACATCGCAAAGACTGCCGGGAACGTTACCCCGGAGGGATATTCATAGCGGGCGTCGCTGAACATGGCAAAAGTACGCGTCGCCAGACCGGTGCCCATCGTGGCCGCCCTTTCCACCCCGCCGGCAATAACGATGTCGTAATACCCCGATGCCACCCACATAAAAGCGTCCCGCACGGCCATACTGGCGGAGGCGCAGGCGCCCTCGTAGCGGTTGGCGGGGACATATCGACACCCGATGTTCTCGGCGATATATGACGCAATCATCCCCTGCCCCTCCTCGATATCCCCCAACGCGTTACCGATGAATAACGCCTTGATATCCTGCGGCGTTAGGTTTGATTCAGTTATTGCTTCCATGGCGGCTTCGGCAAAGAGTTCTACCTCGGTCTTGGTTTGTGGACCGCTGAACTTCGTTTCGCCAACTCCGACCACAGCTACTTTCTGCATAGCAAGCCTCCTGTGCTTGTTTGGGAACATTCCAGAATACCGTTTTTCGGCAGACAGTGTCAAACCTGTAGGTTATGTCAGTGATGTAGATTTACTTCTTGTTTTTTCTAATCACAGGCTCGAGGAAAAACAGGAAAAATACAAAAAAGGCATAATAGGACGGATTATCCAATATTAAGCCCAGGAATCCCAGTAATCCAAGAAATCCCCAAAACCAGTTAAACAAGAAACTCTTCTTTTCGTTACTCATTTAAATCTCCCTTTCAAAAATTCGGTATTGGCGGCGTGGCGCATTTATGGGTGCTGGCGCTGTGCATCTGCTCGATGCGCTTTTTAACGTCTTCCGGCGCTTTGCCCGTTAGGATATAATTATCCAGCGCTTCGTAGGTAAAGCCCATCTCGCCTTCGTCCGTTTGCCCCGCCCACAGCCCTGCCGACGGCGCTTTGTCGATTATTTCCTGCGGTATCTCTAAAAATTTCGCCAGCTCCCGCACGTCTTTTTTCACCAGGTTGCCCAGCGGCAGAATATCCACGCCGGCGTCGCCGTGCTTGGTGAAATAGCCGACCGTCAGCTCGCTGCGGTTGCCGGAGCCGATGACCATGTATTTCAACTGGTTGGCGGTATAGTAGAGCGTAATCATTCTAAGTCTGGCTTTAAGATTTGCCTGCGCCACTTGGGTACGGGAGGCATCGGGTTTAAAGTCGGGCAAAATTTTAAGATATACGTCGTAAATATCATCAAGGACAACAGTTTTGGTCGGGATGCTGAATTTTATCGCCACCAATTCGGCGTGTTTTTTGTCTCTGGCATTGCTGTGGCAGGGCATGATTAACCCCAGCATATTTTTTGGGAAAGCTTTAATACATAGCGCCGCTACCACCGCGGAGTCGACGCCGCCGCTTAACCCCAGCACGGCGCCTTTACACCCCGCCTCCGCCACCCTTTCCTTTATCCACTCTGCCAGTTTCCTCGCTAGCGTCGCAATTTCCAAGCTTTGCTTCTTTTCCTCCGCGCGTGTTTAACGTAGTATACTTATTTATAGTTTATATTGTCATAGGGCTTTATACAATGGCAACCGATATTATTCTGAAAAACGCCAACGTTATCACTATGAACGCCGCCCGTCCCCGGGCGGAGCTGATTGCTATCTCCGACGACTCTATCTTTTTCGTCGGCGGCAACGATGAGGTGGCTAGATTGACCGGCAAGTCTACGAAAATTATCGACTGCGCTGGAAAAACCATCATCCCCGGCTTTAACGACGCCCACCTCCACCTCTTCTCCCTGATTAGAAAGTTGACTAGCCTCGACCTCTCGCCGGATAAAGTCCGCTCCATTGCCGACATTAAAGAGGTTATCCGCAAAGCTGCGACGTCTAAACCGCCCGGTGCCTGGATAAGCGGCACCGACTATAATGAGTTTTATCTTGAGGGTAAGCGCTGCCCCACCCGCTGGGATTTAGACGAAGTTGCTGCCAACCACCCCGTCGTTTTAAGCCACCGCTCTCTCCATGCCTGTGTCTTAAACTCTAAAGCTCTCGAATTGGCGGGTATCAATAAAGAAACGCCGGAACCGCCCGGCGCTCGCATCGAGCGAGATTTAGACACCGACGAACCCAACGGCGTTTTAATCAACATGCTGGGATTTATCCGCAGCCACGTCATGCCGCCTTTCTCCGACGAAGAATTGGAGGAAGGTGTCGCTCTGGCGGATGAATATTTCCTCTCGCACGGTATTACCTCCTTTCAGGAAGCCACCGTCAGCAACGACCTTGCCCGGTGGGAAACTGTCTGCGACCTTAAGCTCGACGCCGACCTGTTGAGTCGCGTTACGATGATGGCGGGGATGGGCTACTGGCAGGACTTTAAAGAACGCGGGCTGGGCACCCGCTCCGGCGATAATTTGATGCAGCTTGGCGCGGTTAAAGTAATGTTGGAGGTTGAGCCCGAACAAGCCGAACTCAATAAACTGGCGTTAGATATCCATCAAGCCGGTTTTCAATTGGCTTTCCACGCCATTGACGAGAGAACCGTCACTGGCGTTATCACCGCTTTAGAGTATGTTAATCAACACTCTCCGGTGGCCGGCCGACGCCACCGCATCGAGCATTGTGGGGAGTGCCCCCCGCCCCTCCTGGAGAGGATTAAAAAGCTGGGATTGGTTATCGTTACCCAGCCTGCCTTTATTTATTACAGCGGCGAGCGCTACCTGGCCATGGTTGCCGAGAGTCAGTTGCCCTGGCTCTACCGCATCAAAGCCCCTCTGGAAAAAGGCATCGTGGTTGCCGCCAGTTCAGACGCTCCCGTAATCCCCGCTGACCCTTTGATGGGTATTTACGCCGCCGTCACACGGCAGGCGGAATCCGGCCAGACTTTACAGCCGGAGGAGCGCGTTACCGCCGAACAGGCTTTAGCACTCTACACAGCCAATGCCGCTTATTCAACGTTTGAAGAAAAGACCAAAGGCTCCATCGCCCACGGCAAGTTGGCGGACGTCGTTGTCTTAAGTGACGACCCCACCCGCATTCCCCCCGAAAAAATCAAAGACATTAAAGTTGAAATGACGATGATTGGCGGAGAGGTAGTCTGGGAGGCTTAAGTAGACCCTATCGCCGTGGCAATGGCGTTTTCCCTTGAATGAGATAAACTCACATCAATTTCTTTAATATGTAGTTTTTCCGCCTGCTTTTGCGCCCGACCATTTAATCGTATCAAGGGCTTGCCGGTGGGGTGATAAAGCGTCTCTATTTCCCGCCACGCTACCCCTCTATTTCCCGTCCCCAGCACCTTCATTACCGCCTCTTTGCTGGCAAAGCTCGCCGCCAGCGAGTGCGCGTGGTGTCCGTAAATCTTTAGCTCGTCTTTAGTATAGACGCGGTTTAAAAAACGGTCGCCGTAGCGCTCAATTGCGCGGCGGATACGCTCTATTTCTATAATGTCGGTGCCGATGTGATGCTGCATATTGCGGTTATTGCGTTTCCCAGCTAACGTTAAAACTTCCCTCGGTACCGTCACCGGCGACTTCTAGCTTATATTTTTCGTGGCTGGCGGTATATATCGATTTCGTCCCGGTAGTATTACTCGGTAGTTCGGCGACCAATTCATCAGCC
Source organism: uncultured Chloroflexota bacterium (assembly GCA_903915565.1). Lineage (GTDB taxonomy): Bacteria > Chloroflexota > Dehalococcoidia > Dehalococcoidales > RBG-16-60-22 > RBG-13-51-18. The sequence goes on along the minus strand of CAIWTG010000124.1, from coordinate 4,642 downwards.
GAATTGAATATTTTAATCGTGAGCTTGCCCTGTTTGACATCCGACGTGTAGTTAACGATAAGAGTTTTTCCCGCATCTACATCGATAGTAGCCGTCTCCGTATCGTTAAAAAGAGTGTACGCGGCGACTATCCGATTGCCGACATTAGTGCCGACGTAACCGATGTTTACCTTACAGCCCCCCAATCCGAACGGTGTAATTATTAAAGTTGCTAAAACTAATACTAGTGCCAGGCTCTTTATTACCCACAACCCTTTAAACTTTCCCTCATTCATATCTCTTACCCTCAAATTCGGTCTTAAATAAAAACTATACTATCACTTTATTATTTCCGCGGCAACTTCTGCCCCTACCTTTTTCAATAGCCGTAAAGGCGGCTTATCCAAAAGGCTGGTATAAAGTGGCGTGATGGAAATATATCCTTGAACGATAGCCTGGATATCAGTCCCGTCGCTGCCGCTTTCCGCCACTCTTTCCCGCACCAGCCGGAACTGCCGGTGCTGTTCGCTATTGTCTTCCGTGACGGTATTGATGTGGCTGGAGCGCGCTAAACGGGTAATCTTTATGCCCCGCACCTCCTCCATAGATAAGTCCGGAACATTTATATTAAGGAAGATTCTGCCGAGTTTATTCGCCGCCATTCTCTGCACTAGGACGGCAACAGCTTTGGCGGCAACCTTAAAGCCGGTGGTACTGCCTTTCGGTGCGGAAACTGCTATTGCCGGCAAACCTCTAAAATATCCCTGCATCGCCGCCCCCACCGTCCCGGAGATATAGACGTCTTCCCCAACGTTGTGGTCGCGGTTGATGCCGCTAACTACCATATCTATATTATCGGTAATCAATTTGCCCAGCGCCAGTATCACGCAGTCCGACGGCGACCCGTCGATGGAGTAGGCTTTAACGCCGTCCTCCCGCGCGCAGACCTCGCTGGCGTGCAGCGGCTGGAAGAGCGTTACCGCCGTCCCGATGGCGCTTCTCTCTCCATCGGGAGCCGCCACCGTCACTTGTGCTACTTTCTTTAGCTCCCGCACCAGCGCCCACAGCCCCTCCGCCTGGATGCCGTCGTCGTTAGTTACCAGTATTTTCACGTTTTAAGTTTAACATGGCGCGCAGTTTATCAGCAAAAATTAGGTAATTCTACTGTTTGCGACATATATACCCGATATGTTATTATCAAAATAAATCTAGGTACTAAATATTCATGTTAATTGTTACCTGCGTGAAGCAGGTCCCGGACACCACGCAAGTCAAGGTAGACCCCGTGACTGGCACTCTCATCCGAGAGGGCGTGCCCTTTATTATGAACCCCTATGATACTCACGCCCTTGAGGAGAGCCTGCGCCTGAAGGATAAGTACGGCTTTCGCGTCGCAGTCATTTCCATGGGTCCTCCCAACGCCGAGGTTACTTTACGCAAGACTTTAGCCCTCGGCGCCGATGAAGCTATCCTCTTAAGCGACCGCGTTTTTGGCGGCGCCGATACCCTGGCCACCTCGATGGTGCTGACCGGTGCCATTAAGAAGCTGGCGGAAAATGAGGAGCTGGCGATGGTCATTTGCGGACGCCAGACCATTGACGGCGATACCGCGCAGGTTGGCCCCGGCATTGCCACCCGCCTCGGCTGCACGCAATTGACGTTAGTCGACCGCGTGGAAGAAGTTGATTTAAAAGCTAAAACCGTTAAGGTCCGCCGCCGGCTGGAAGGCCGCCACGAAGTCGTTAGGGCCCCCCTCCCCGCCATGATTGCCGTCCTGCGGGAAATCAACACCCCGCGTTATCCTAATGTCCCCATGCGCCTCGCTGCCGAAGATGCGCCGGTTACTCTTTGGGACAACAAAGTCATGCACATGGACGAGGCGACTATCGGGCTTAAAGGCTCGGCCACCCAGGTGCGTAAGATTTTCTCTCCCCAACGCGCTCTAGGTGAAATCCTTGGCGGCGAAAATGATAAACCGGAAGACTCCGCCAAACTGTTAATCAATAAAATGATGGAGAAGGACCTCTTGTCCTTATAATATGGTAGAAGAACCGAAGAAAATAAAGCGGCCCCGCGGTATTGCCCGGCTTATCCCCGGCAAGTGCATTGCTTGCGGCGCGCGCTGCCAGGCGGAATGCAAGTTTGATGCCATTGTCATGAACGATAAGGGCGAGCCGATTATCGACTCCGCCAAATGCGTCGGTTGTCAGCGCTGCGTTAAGATTTGCCCCGCCCAGGCCATCGAGATGTTCTTTACTCCGGAGGAAAAGAAAATCCTCGAGGAGCTGGATAAACAGAAAGCGGCGCAGCCCGCCCCCGAGCCTGCCGCCGAACCGGTTGACCCCCGCACCCTAAAACTAAAAGAATACAAGGGCGTCTGGGTCTTTACCGAGCATACCGAGGGCAAGCCCGCCGAGGTTTCCTGGGAGCTTTTAGGCATTGGTGGCGAACTAGCTAAAGCCCGCAACGTCGAGCTTTGTTCCGTCGTTATCGGGGAAAAGGTGGAAAACCTCTGCAAAGAAGCCTTTGCTTACGGCGCTTCTAAAGCCTATCTGGTGGACGACCCTGTTTTTCATTATTACCGCACCGAGTCTTATTACAAAGCATTCTGTTATTTGATTGAAAAATATAAGCCGGAAATCGTCCTCATCGGCGCCACTGGTTTGGGGCGCGATTTGGCGGGAGCTATTGCCACCAAACTCCAGACCGGCTTAACCGCCGACTGTACCGGGCTTTCCATCGACGATAAGGGATTTCTTTTGCAGACCCGTCCCGCTTTCGGCGGCAACATTATGGCGACGATTTTGACGGAGTTCACCCGACCCCAGATGTCCACCGTTCGCCCGCACGTTATGCCCATGCCCGCTAGAGACCCCTCCCGTACCGGCGCCGTTATCCGCGACAAGGTGCCCGTTAAAGAAGCCGATATCGCCGCCAAGGTTTTAGAGATTATCGGCGATGAGCAGCTCGACAGCGTCGACGTTGCGGCCGCCGACATTATCGTCTCCGGCGGACGCGGCATGTGCAATACCGAAAATTATAAAATTCTCCAGGAGCTCGCCGATGAACTCGGTGGCGTTGTCGCTTGTTCTCGCGCCGCTGTGGAAGCCGGCTGGATGCCTTTGGAGCGACAGGTCGGGCAGACCGGTAAGACCGTCCGTCCCAAGATTTATATCGCCGTCGGCATCAGCGGCGCTATACAGCACCTGGTCGGCATGCAGGACTCGGATACTATTATCGCTATCAACCGCGATAAAAACGCCCCTATTTTTGAAGTTGCAACCTACGGCATCGTCGGCGACCTTTTCCAGGTCATTCCGGCGATAACCGCTTATGTTAAAGAAAGGCACAAGCAGAAAGCCGCTAAGGCGTCTTAAAAGGAAATAATATGTCGGGAACTGTTTTAGCGTTTATCATCGTTCTGGTCGCCGCTCTGGCGTTCTTCGCCTTTAGCGTTTTCCAGCGTTTTAAGCTGGTGCTCAAAGGCAAACCGGAAAATCGCTTCGACGCCTTTTTCAAGCGCTTCTGGAACATGATATACTACGCCTTCGGCCAGCGCCGCGTGGTGAAAAAAGTCTTTGGCATCAACCACTTCGTCCTGTTCTGGGCTTTCATGATTCTCCTCATTTCCAACACCGAATTTCTGCTCAACGGCCTTTTCCCCGATGTCATTAGCTTCGCCCGCCTGCCGGACGCCGCCTATTTTACCCTCGTCTGCATCTTCGACATCATGTCGCTGTTAGCATTTCTCTCCGTAATTTTAGCCATCATCCGCCGCCTTACCTTCCCGCCCCCCTATACCGAGGCCCGCTCCCGCGACGCCTTTATTATTCTTTCCCTGGTGGCTGGCTTGATGCTCGCCTACTTCGGCCTCAATGCCTGCGAGATTGCCTCTGGCGTCAGTCGTGCTGGAGTTTACATGCCCGTCGCTCACTTAATTTCCACATGGCTGCCTCATGGCGCGGCAGGACTTGATACTGCGGCGAATGTTTTATGGTGGGCACACGCCATTATCCTGCTAACCTTCCTCAACTACCTGCCGTACAGCAAGCACATGCACGTTCTGACCTCTATCCCCAACTGCTATTTTAAGAGCCTGGAAAAAGTTAAGACCCAACCCCGCGAGGAGTTTAAAAAGGACAATACCTTTGGCGTCGGGCAGGTGGAAAACTTTACCTGGAAAGGCTTGTTCGATTCCTATTCCTGCACCGAATGCGGCCGCTGTTCGGATTCTTGCCCCGCCACTTTTACCCAGAAGCCCCTCCAGCCCCGCGTCCTCATACATGACATAAAGATGAACCTTTTGAAAAACGCCAGTAAGGACGGACACCCCGAAGTACCGCTTATCGGGGAACAGGGCGAGGGCAGCGTTAAAGAAGAAGTCATCTGGGAGTGCACTACCTGCGGCGCCTGCATGGAGGTCTGCCCGGTCTTTATCGAGCACGTCCCCCGTATCGTGGATATGCGCCGACACCTGGTGGAAATGAAAGCCAAATTCCCGGATGAACTGTTGACCCTTTTCGAGAACATGGAGCAGCGCAGCAACCCCTGGGGCATTGCCCCGGCGGAACGCACCAAGTGGGCGGCGGATATTGAAGTGAAGCCTTTTGAGTCCGGCAAAACGGAATACCTCTTTTACGTTGGGTGTGCCGGGGCTTTTGAC
>CAIWTG010000123.1 GCA_903915565.1 uncultured Chloroflexota bacterium | reverse complement strand
GGGCGATGTCGTAGTCCGAGTAAAGCCGTACGTTACCCTGCGAGCGCCGCGGCTCGATGACGCCCACGCGTTCGTAATAGCGCAGGGTATAGGTATTCAGGTCCAGCATCTTAGCGGCGATACTGATAAAATACCTTGGTTCTCTATCGTAACTCTCTGTGCTCACAGCTGCCTCACCTCACAATCAGGCCGGGCGCAATTGCCCGAGCTGCCTGAATAATTCCTTTTCTTTTTCCGTTAGTTTTGTGGGGATGACGACGTTGACCTTGGCCTTGAGGTCGCCGCTGCCGCTCCTCCCCAGGTGCGGCATGCCCTGTCCGGCCAGACGGAAAATGCGGCCGTTCTGGGTTTCCGGCGGTATTTTCAGCGCCACCTTACCCTTAAGTGTCGGCACTTGTACCTCGCCGCCCAAAGCGGCTATCGTTAAGGGCACCGGTATGCTGGCGCTTAGGTCGTCGCCCTGCCGCTCAAAAACGGCATACGGCCTGACGGTAACATTCAGATAAAGGTCGCCGTTGCCGCCGCCCCCATTACCCGGCTGCCCTTTGCCGGAGATGCGCACACGGGAGCCGGTAGCCACTCCCGGCGGTATTTTTACTTCCAGCCGGCTGACATTAGATGCCACACCAGCCCCCCGGCAGGCCGAGCAGGTTACACCCTGAATCTCTCCCGTTCCTTGGCACGCGGCGCAGGGTTGTTCTCCCTGCAAATCTACCATGCGGGTGGTGCCGCTAAAAGCTTCTTCCAGCGTCACCTCAACGTTCGTTTCCAGGTCGCCGCCCCGCGAGACTCGGCTGCGCCGTGAACCCCCACGGCCCCGCTGTCCCCCGAACAGCTCGTCAAAAAGGCTGTCCATCCCCCCAATATCCCCGCCGAACTGGTAGTTAGCGCCATCACCTGTAGTGTACCGCTGGTATTGTGACTGTTGCCGTGCGGCTTCTTCCATCTGGTCAGCATGCTGCCAGTTATCGCCATATTTATCGTACTTTTGCCGTTTATCCTTATCGGACAGCACTTCATAAGCGGCGTTCATCTCTTTAAACTTGGCTTCCGCAGTTTTATCGCCCGGGTTAACGTCCGGGTGGTAACGTCGCGCCAGCCGCCGGTAGGTCTGCTTGATATCCTTTTCCGTGGCGTTTTTAGAGATACCTAATATGTCGTAATAATCTTTTTTGGGCATTTTTACACCTTATTATATTATTAAAACATTTCAGAAAAATTGTCAATATGGTTATAGAAAACTTAACAATAAATTATTAAGTATCACCAAAACCGTGATACGGCTGTGGAGCAACCTATGACTTAATTATTGAGCGTATTTTATTGACATTGTCTTAGAACATGTTAGAATTAAGTAACCCGAAAGGTTTGAATTTAACAGAATTGGAGGTAGTAAACATAACGTCAACAACCCCCGCAATAAATTACAAGGAGAGATTAATATGAAAAAACGATTTACCAAGTTTTCAATCATTTTCCCCGTAGTTCTAGTCTTGTTATTGTTAACTTCTATTGTCATTCCGTGTGCTTCGGCGCAAGGCTTAACGCTGGTGCTCAACCCCCCTGAATGTTGGGGTGTGTTTATCGGGGTTCCAGATTTGCAGTACTGGCCTTGGCCATGGACGAATGCAGATGCTGATGCTACAGATTTTGGTGCTGCATTATCTCCTACCTGGGGTACAGACCATGTGAGGGTGCTAACGGAATCACAGGCTACTAGGTCGGGTATTCTCTCAGCTATCGACTGGTTAGCAACCAATGCTGATACTAATGATACTGTATTATTCTTTTATTCAGGAAAGACTTACCTAAATGCAATTTATGGGTTTGATTACTACACATCAGGCGATGAGATAACAGGTCCACAATTGAATAATGCTTTCGACTCTGTTCAGACTAGTAAAAAGGTTTTCATTTTTAGTTTCTGGGAAAATAATGCTTTACGAACTAGTATGTCAGGAAGCGGACGGATAGTAATGTTTGCATCTGATTCTACTGGGAATGTACATTGGAATGCATCTAGTCGTAATATATTTGTTTCCGATCTTGTAAAAGCGTTTAACAACTTTGATGATGCCGACGCTAATCACGACTATGAACTATCGGCTGAAGAAATGTTCAACTACGCGGCGCTATTAACTACCCTACTACATTACGACCAAGTCCCAGTAATGAATGACCAATATTCCGGCGACCTTCCGTTAATGGATAAATTGGTTTTTAGCACCAATATCGCCCTGCCCAGTAGTTCTACAATTGTGACCATTGGTGGGTCGGACTACGACTCGGTACCAGCACCGTTCTACTATATTCCCGGCCGTTTTCATATCGTAGTTGTGCCGGCAATAGTCAATGGAACCACCGGCATACGGTATTCCTTTACTAACTGGAACGGCGGCGATACTGCACTCGCCACGAGTGTCACCCACGGCGCTTTAATCGCCAACTTCAGTAAAGAATTCCACCTGACGATAAACTCGGCGTATGATACTCCTCTCGGCGATGGGTGGTATGTTGACGGCACGACAGCTAGTTTCTCTGTCACTGCTTATCTTGAAACGGCAAATACCAAACGTACCTTCACCGGCTGGAGCGGTGACTTTACCGGCACGGCAGCCGCAGGCACATTAATCATGAAAGCTCCGAAGACGATTGCCACCAATTGGCACAGTCAGTATCTCCTCACCATCAATTCGGATTACGGCACGCCCACCGGACCTGGCTGGTATGACGAAGGAACAGCCGCCAACATCGCCGTAGAACCGACACAGGGCATCATCATTCGCCATGTGTTCGATAGCTGGACCGGCGATTTGACTTCTACCATCGCCAGCACCAGTGTCACCATGAATGCGCCCAAGGTTATCACGGCCAACTGGCATGCGGACTATATGCAGCTTTATATAGTTATCGGCGCGGTGATTGTGATTCTTCTCATCATCATCGTCGTCGTAGTACTTACAAGGAAGAAGGGTGGCACTCCCAGAGTTCCTCCAACAACGACTTACACACCGCCGACATATTCACCGCCTCCGCCCGCTGCTGGCCCGCCGTCCCCTCCACCCCCTGCTCCGCGTTAGTCATTGAGTGCGCTAAGCGTAATAAAATAGCCTAACTAAAATCGAACGGGTTATCCGGCCGGATAACCCGTTCGGTCAATATTAATGAGACATATTTTCACCGACCTGTTCAACGAGGAGAATACGCAACGAAGAGTATTTTATCTAAAATCCCGTTTTTATCTTCACTCATCTCAATCATATTACTCACAACCGCCTTTTTAGTGCCGGGCTCTGTCGCGCAGGCTGCCGGTGACCCGGTATGCTGGGGCGTCTTCGTCGGAGTTTCGGAATATCAGAGTTTTAGCCCGCAACCCGGATTCGATAATGATGCGCAAGAACTCTCCCAGACACTAATTCCTGTCTGGGGTGCGGAGCATGTAAAAGTCCTCTTGAATTCGGCGGCGACAAAGAGCGCTATTTTGAACGCCATTGATTGGCTGGCAACGAAAGCCCAACCCAACGATACCGTGTTATTCTGCTTTGCAGGGTATCGTGGAAACGGTGGGTATTGTGTGCCTTATGATTCCCTCACTGATTCTTTTACTAATGACATATCGACTATTGAACTAAAGGACGCGTTTCAACCCGTAAAAGCAAAAAACTCTGTAATTATTTTACAAACCTATGGAGCGGGGCTTTTTCAAACCGACCTGAGTACCGAGGGCAGAGTGGTTCTCATGAGCAGTCGCTCCGATGAACACAGCTATTCATCTCCTATCTTAAATCATAGTGTCTTCATGAATTTTGTAATCGAGGCTTTAGGCAATTTTAACGATGCTGATGTTAACCATGATTACCAGCTTTCGGCGGAAGAAGTGTTCAACTATGCCGGTCCGGCAACAACAGAGTGGGAAGTAAATGAATTGGGTTATCCTAATGTACAACACCCCTTAATGGATGACCGCTATTCGGGGGAGCTACCTCTTTTATCAAAATTTTCTTTTTCTTCTACTCTTCCTGCTTCCAGTGGAACCGTTGCCACGTTGGATGGCGTCAACTATAACTCATCGATTGCGCCGCGTCTCTGGGCGCCCCACGGTTCGCATATCCTTAGTGTTCCCGAGGTGGTGAGTGGCGGCGAGGGCAAGCGTTATGTCTTTACCAGCTGGAATGATGGCGAGACTTCATCCACCATCGTCGTTTCGCACGGAGCTTATACCGCCAACTATAGGACGGAGTATCTCCTGACGATAAACTCGCCTTTCGGCGCTCCCACCGGCGCCGGTTGGTATATCAGCGGCATTAACGTCATTTTTTCTTTAACAGACTATATCGAAACGTCAGATACTAGGCATTATTTTACCGGCTGGAGCGGTGACTTCTCCGGCAACGTCTCCAGCGGCTCTATAGCCATGGACACCCCAAAGACCTTAACCGGCAATTGGCGCACCGAATATCTACTCACCCTTGATTCACCATATGGCGCGCCTGCCGGTGCTGGCTGGTATAAAGCAGGAACCATCGCCAATATATCCGTCGAGCCGAAAGAGGGTATCATCATCCGCCGGATTTTCGATGGTTGGAGCGGCGCGATAACTGCCACCGATGCTAGCATTAGTTTTGGCATAAATGAGCCCAAGATTATCACAGCCAACTGGCATACGGACTATATTCAGCTTATTATTCTAGTCACTGTTGCTGCGGTCATTGCTTTTACTGGCGCTATCGTCACGATTATGCTTGTCCGCCGGAAGGGTAACACTCCAGGTGTTCCTCCTGCCGCGGCAACGCCGACACATACGCTGCCGCCGCTGGATGCTGACCCACCAGAGCCTCCGCGGTCTGCTCCATCCGCCAGTTAACGGCGCCAATGTGATACAATAGAATATAGATGGATACCTTGATGATATTGTCAAGGGTAAATCCCAATCGTTAATCAGAATAGAATGAGATATCCTAACAGATAACGCCTGCGGTTTAAGAAAAATGCGCCGTTGCTTCATTATCAAGTATCCCCTCTCAATCTGCCGGCAGCTGTAAAGGTAGAAAAATGAAAAAGTTTTTAGTCAAAGTCCCGATTATCGTCTTTATCGCCATTGTTGCTTTAATGGTGACGACACTCGTAGTGCCCTCTGCCCCGGCGCAGGCGGCAGAACCTGCCCCGCAATGCTGGGGAGTTTTCGTGGGTATATCCAATTATCAGGATAGTGAGAGCTGCCCGCCGCTTTATGTTGCTGGTGATGACGCTCAAGGGTTTTCGGAGGCGTTAGGTGCGGTGTGGGGCTCCGACCATATGAAAATCATTCTTGATTCACAGGGAACCAAACAGGGTATCCTGGACGCTATTGACTGGCTGGCGCAGAACGCCGGCCCCAACGACCTGGTGGTGTTTACCTACAGCGGACATGGCGCGACCGGGGGTTACCTGACTACTTATGATTGCACTGATAGCTACAGCAGCATGATTTCTGCCGGAGAATTAGCCGCTGCGTTTAAACCGGTCAAAGCCAGCCAAATTGTAATTATTCTGGAAAGTTGTTACGCTGGAGCTTTCAATAGTGCGCTATCCCATAATGGCCGAGTAGTCTTGATGGGCTCAAAATCCTACGAAGTCGGTTGGGTAGATCCCGGCCTGGGGCATTTTGTTTACGGATATTACGTTATCAAAGCCTTCAAACTTTTCAATAGCTCTGAAAGCACTTTGGTTGACACCAATCAAGATTATGAGCTTTCTGCCGAGGAAATCGCCGCTTACGCCGCTAAAATGACTATCCAGTATGAACAACAGCATGATTTCGATTCTATCCAGCACCCTATACTTTTTGATGGTTCTTTGGGCGATTTGGATTTAGTAGCCAAGTTTATTTTTCAGCTAAACGGTAATTTACCAGCCGGAACGCCGATTCTGACGGTAGACGGCGTTAGCTACGCCACCGTGCCGTCATACTTACTCTGGATTCCCGGCATGAGCCACACTTTGTCGATTCCTCAAATCATTAGTACAGGCGCCGGTTCGCGTTTTAATTTTGACGACTGGAACGACGGCGATACTTCGACTGTGAAAGTCGTTTCGCAGGGTTTATTAACAGCTAATTATAATCTTGAACAGCTTTTGTCTATTACTTCTAAGTATGGTGATATTAGTGGCGCCGGCTGGTACCAGGATGAGACTACCGCCAGTTTTTCCGTGACGTCTTTTCTTGAAACGCCGGACACGCGACATATCTTTACCGGCTGGAGCGGCGATTTTACCGGTACTGCTCCGGAAGGTATGCTGTATATGAATACCCCCAAGACGTTAACAGCTGACTGGCGTACTGAATATTTACTCAATCTCTCTTCAGAATATGGCACGCCTGTCGGTAGCGGTTGGCACAATGAAGATGAATCGGTCAACGTCTCGGTTGACCCGGTGCAGGGCTTCATTATTCGCCATATCTTCGATGGCTGGACCGGCGACATCGCCAGTGACCAGTCCAATACCGGCTTGATTATGAACGCGCCTAAAACTATCGCCGCAGTCTGGCATACCGATTACGTGCAACTTTATGTGCTTATCGCCGTTATATTAGTTGTAGCTGGAGGGGTTACAACTACTATTATTCTTATTCGTAGGAAACGGGCCGTGCCGCCTGTTCCTCCTTCTGTAATACCGCCGCCTGCCAGCTACTAGAATTACCGAGCAAAAATATCGGTACGATTTTCCGATAGCCGGCTAGGAGTATGTTTGATGAAAAAACATTTGGTTAAAGGAGCGGTGACCGCTTTTGTTGCCATAATAGTACTGCTGGTGATTTCACTAGCCTTACCCTGTCTGCGAGCCCAGGCTGCCGATTCTAATCCCATTTACTGGGGTGTATTTGTCGGTGTGTCTGAATATAGCGCTAATCCAAGCATCGTTTACGCCGATGATGATGCGCGCGCGCTTTATGATACATTGTCTCCGGTCTGGGGTCCCTCACATACCAAAGCCCTGATAGACAGCATGGCCACTAAGGCTGCCATACTGAATGCCGTCGGCTGGTTGGCGGCCAATGCACGTGCTGATGATACCG
>CAIWTG010000122.1 GCA_903915565.1 uncultured Chloroflexota bacterium | reverse complement strand
CACGTGGATTTTCTTCACCGTTTCCTGCAGCATCAGAATGTCGGCTGCCTCAACGACCGGGCTGATATTTTCGATGGGGTGGATAATCTGCTGCTGCTCGATAATGGATATTTCTTCCGCGGTCGTCGGATAGCCGATGTTGACCCGCAGTAAAAATCTATCCAGTTGGGCTTCGGGGAGCGGGAAAGTGCCCTCATATTCGATTGGATTTTGCGTCGCCAGGATGTGGAACGGCGAAGGCATCTTGTGCGTCACGCCGTCAACGGTGAGCTGCCGCTCCTCCATCGCCTCCAGTAATGCCGACTGCACCTTGGGCGTGGCGCGGTTTATTTCATCCGCCAGGACTACCTGCGCTTCAATCGGTCCCGGGTGAAATTCAAAGTCGCGTATCTTTTGATTATAGATAGTGACCCCGATAATGTCGCCCGGGAGCATATCCGGGGTGAACTGGATGCGTTTAAAAGTGCAGTCGATAGATTTTGCCAGGCTGCGCGCCAGCATCGTCTTGCCCAAACCGGGCGCATCCTCAATTAAGAGATGCCCCTGACTGATTAGCGCGATAACCGCCAGCTGCACCACTTTTTCCTTGCCGACCATTACTTTTTCCACGTTCTGGATGATTTTTTTTGCCAGCTGTTTCGCTTTTTCGATTTTTACTTCTGTTTTTGCCATTTCCCCGTCCCGATTCTATTTTTACGTTAACTGCCTCTAATTTCGAGTATATCACAAGGAAAAATAAAACAAAACAAATCCATTTTGATAAATAAAAATATAGCTGGTAGAGTAAATTATCGTCCCCCATTCACCTATTATGGGGATTTATGTTACTAGAATATGGTCCTGCCCATAAAATACATGGCTGACCTGATGCGCGGTACGCTGACCGACCTCCCTGCTAACATCGGGCTGTCATTTACGGTAGTGGGAGCCTGGTTCGTGGGCACCTTTATCCTGACCTATTTCATGGTCCGGCGCCGGAACTAATCGGCTACTTAAGCGGATAAACCCCGTACTCGTTAGCGGCTTCCCACATCGCTTTCATGTTTTCGCCTTTGCCTTTGTCCAGCGCGGCGCCGCCCGCCAAAATATACCCGCCACCCTTGCCGCAGACCTGGATAAGCTTACGGCAGTATTCCTTAACCGCCTCTTTGGTGCCGGTGCGCAATAAAGAAGTCGGCACGTTGCCGCAAATGCACTGTTTGCCGCCCAGCACCTCTTTAGCTTTAAACATATCCGTCTGGTCAAAGTACCAGAGGACTGACCCTTTGGGGAGGTCTTGGATAGTCTTGAGACGGTTGTTGTATTTACCCTCGGCGAAGAGGTAGGGCACCATGCCAGCTTCGATGATGCCCATGATTACTTTCCTGAAGGTAGGCCAGTAAAAAATCTCGTACTGTTTATCAGACATAAAGGCGTCGTCGCCCTTATGAAGTGCGAAAAAGACCATCAGCCCCGAGCCGGTAGCACCCGCTGCTATGCCCGCGTTAATCATTAACGGCACCAGTCTTTCCATGGCGGCGTGGACTTTATCCGGCTGCCGGTACATATCCATCACAATGCCTTTGGTGCCTCTAAGGGTATCGGCGAGGATATCGAACGGCGCCCCGGTAAAACCGCCCCTAAAAGACGGGTAGCCCGCAGCCAGCCCTTCCGCCGCGAAATCCATCATCGGTTTGTTCCATTCGGCTTCGTTTTTACCGTAGTCGATAATCGCCTGCAGTGCCGCCTGGATGTCCGGCTGCGTGGCGGGGCCGAGAAAACGCATGGGTAAGCCCAGGTGATGACCGAAAGGCTCCAGGGTGGCAAACGGCTTTAAAGCGCCGAGGGTGCGCGGCAGATACTTGTGGAAAAAGAAATCGGACGGGTCGTCGATTAAGTGGTTGTACTCGTCGGCGAACATGTACTCGCCTTCTACGAAGTTGTGCATCGAGGCATTGTCCGGCAGGCCGCGCCCGGGAAACTTGGTGTAAAGGACATCGATTATCTCAATAGACCGCGCCGAAGTCGCCATCCCGCCGGTAAACGTATCGCTTTCATACTCTTTAAAGAACTTGCGGTAAGCTTTAACAGCTTTTTTGTTATCATGCATGGCATCTTTCAGCGTCATGCCCGCATCGTAGATGGGGAAAGTGCCCGCCGGCAGCAGCACCGGCACGCGGTCAGGCTCCTGCAGCTTAAGGACTTTAATAAACCGGGTCACGCGTTCCTTATAGGCTTTTTCCGCCTTGGCATCATTGAACTTTACGCCGACAGGGTTTAACCACCGCTGGAACCTCTCCTCGCGTTTCTCGTCGGGCGTCATGGCTGACCATTCTTTATCGGGCATCTCACGCTCCTGTTAAAATTAACATCATAAGTACACTAAGGCGCATTATAGGGGGCGGACTAAAGGCGTGTCAAACCAGAGCCTCCAATTTGACAAAATCGGGCAGAAGTAATACATTCTCTGCAAGCGGGCAAAACGGCCCCGCCCTTTTCATCGTTATTAATAAAGGAGGATGTTGATATGTCTACCTGGCATGAATACGTGCAAAAAACCGGTAAAGTTCCGGAGTGGCCCTACCCGGTTAACTACGGCCAGATGAATGAAATCACCACCGACGTGCTGGTCATTGGAGGAGGGGTAGCCGGCCTCCAGGCGGCCATCAACGCTGCCCGCATGGGTGTTAAAGTAGCCGTGTTGGAGAGGGGACACGCCAAGCGGAGCGGTTCGGGCGGGGCGGGCGTCGACCACTGGCACGGCGCAGTCACGAATCCCTGCTCCAAAGTTACCCCTCTGATGTACACCAACGCCTGCTACGATTCCATGCAGGGCTGGACCGGCGCGCATGTCCGTTACATCATTACCAAGGAAAGCTGGGACACTTTGCGGGAGTGCGAGCAGATGGGCATCCAGATACGCGATGTCAAAGATGAATTCAAGGGTGCACCCTTCCGCGATGAAACAAGCAAGCTGATGTTCGCCTACGACTATAAAAACCGTCACGTCATCCGCGTCTGGGGCTGGAACATCAAACCCAAACTATATGAACAAGCCGTGCAGCTCGGCGTCAATATTCAAAACCGCATGATGCCCACCGCTTTATTAACCGAAGGCGGTAAACAGGGCGCCAGGGTCGTCGGCGCCACCGCTGTCAATACCCATACGGGCGAGTTTTTTGTCTTTAAAGCTAAAGCCACCGTCATTGCCACCGGCGGGGCGGGGCGTCTCTTTACTTTCGAGCCGGAGGTCACCGCATCAAGTTCCATGTCGGACATGAACTCGGCGGGCGTCGGTCAGGCTCTTGGTTGGAAAGCCGGAGCGGAGTTCGTCTGTATGGAGGCGAGCGGACAGGGTCGCCTTTCCGGTCACGCTTATGCTCCCTACTCCATGGGCAATACCCACAACACCTATCACGGCACCCCGATTGTTGACGCTGATGGCAAGGAAGTGCCGTGGATAGATGTCTTCGGCAATTTATTGAACACCGTCGACGACCGCTTCTTGCCGCATGGGAAACAGGACTTCATCCTCGGCGAGGGCATCGGCATCGGACCTTATTTACAGCAGTTCCGCGGCAACGACCTTACCCACGACCTCGTGGAAAAAATCCGTAAAGGAGAATTTAAGCTGCCGCTTTACGCCGACTTTACCCGCCTCTCGGCACTAGAGCGCCGCTGCATCTTTGGCATGATGGTGGGGAATGAAGGCAAGACGCGTATCGCCATTTACGATACGTTAACCAAAGCCGGCTTCGACCCTGATAAAGACCTCTTCCAGGCGCCCGTGACCATGCCGGAGGGTTATGCCCATCCCAACTTCTGGTCGACGGGCGTTAATACTGCTCCTACTGTCCGTATGCTAGGCGGCGGCGGCTTTTTAGTCGACTGGGACTTGAAAACAAATCTGGAGGGGCTTTATATCGGGGCGGGGGGCAATCTCTTTGGGGGCGGCTGCCACGGCGAATCGCATACTACCGGACGTTATGCTGGTAAACATGCCGCCGCTTATGCTAAAACCGCCCCGGAACCTAAGATTGATAAGACACAGGTGAATAAAGAACGCGAATTCGCTTATAACGCTACCCGCCAGAGCAAAGAGGGCAACGGCTGGAAGGAAATCAATGCCGCCATCGCCCGTATTATGAGGGACTATTGCGGGCGCTATAAGAACGCCACCACGCTGAATCTCGGCTTGAGGCTTTTTAATGAGCTAAAGACCGCCGAGCTGGCTACAGCTTATGCCTCCAATCCACACGAGCTGGGACGTTTGCTGGAATGTTATTCCCTGGTAACTTTGGGAGAACTGGTGATGAAATCCTCGCTGGAACGTAAAGCCTCCAACACTATCCTGGACTTCATCCGGCTGGACTACCCTGCCATGGACCCGCCGGAGTGGAATAAGCTTTTACCCGTCCGCCAGGAAGACGACAAGGTTAAGGTTCGGTCTTTGCCGCTGGATTTTCATCTTAAAGCCCCCTACGCCGCCGACTTTGAAGAAAACTACCAGCAGCACACGACAAAATAAAAACTATCATTCAGGAGATACTGCGATGTCTGAAAAATCATATATGGTGCCCAATCCCCCCACCCCTAATAAAGCTGTGACGTTCAACCCTGACGTTTGCATCGGCTGCAACCGCTGCGTTGAGGTCTGCCCGACAGACGTCATGATGCCCAACCCGGAAAAGAAAAAACAGCCTATCGTCGTCTACCCGGAGGAATGCTGGTACTGCGGCGGCTGTGTGGAAGAGTGTCCCCGCCCGGGAGCCATTACTATGCTCCACCCCACCCAGCAGAGAATCTCCATGAACTGGAAGCGTAAGGATACCGGTGAGCTTTACCGCCTGGGTATGAACAATCCGCCGCCGCCCAATTTGAGGCCGCCGTCGGGGGAGTAAATTATGGCGAAACAGGGGTACTTTTTATTGCCCCGATTTACCCATTTTTTGCTTTACGGAAGAGCCTGAAAGTGCTATAATAAAATAGCCTGAAATAAATTCATATTCAGAACCTTAGTTCTGATTTTTCTGACGCTTTGTTTTAGATGAAAGAGGGGCATTAATGCCGGATGCAGAAGAACCGCAAAAACCAAAAACTGTAAAAGCCAAAAAAGCCGCTGAATATACCGCTGAAGACATTCAGGTGCTTGGCGGCCGTGAGGCTGTCCGGCGCCGCCCCGGCATGTATATCGGCAGCACCGACCAGCGCGGTTTGCACCACATGCTTTATGAAATCGTCTACAACAGCATCGATGAAGCCATGGCCGGCAGTTGCGACCATATTACCGTCATTTTGAGAAAAGACGGCTCGGCCACGGTTATTGATAATGGGCGCGGCATCCCCGTTGATATCCACCCCACCACCAAGGTCTCCGCCCTGGAAACGGTCATGACGGTTCTCCATGCCGGCGCCAAGTTCGGCGGCAAGTCCTACACCGTCTCCGGCGGTCTGCATGGCGTAGGCGCCTCGGTCGTCAACGCCCTATCGGAATGGGTCACTGTTGATGTCAAACGCGATGGCAAGATACACCACCAGGAATATAAGCGCGGCGTGCCCGTGGCGCCGGTTAAAGTCATCGGCCAGGCGGAAGGCACCGGCACAACGACCTCTTTCCTCGCCGATAAACAAATCTTCACCGAGTCGAATTATGACTTCGAGACTATTTGCGAACGCCTCCGCGAGATGGCTTATCTTAACAAGGGCGTAGAAATTTCTATTATCGACGAAATTCATGATAAAGAAAAAACTTTTTACTTTGAAGGCGGCATCGCCAGCTTCGTGCGGCACCTTAACCGCAACCGCGAGGTCCGCCATACCCTGCCTATCTATGTCTCCAAGTCAATTGACACCACCAGCATCGAAGTCGCTCTGCAGTATAACGACAGCTTTACCGAATCCGCGTTCAGCTTCGCCAACTGCGTCAACACCATTGACGGCGGCACGCACCTTACCGGTTTCCGCTCCGCCCTCACCCGCGTCCTGAATGATTATGCTAAAAAGAGCAAACTGCTTAAAGAAGACGACTCCAACCTCACCGGAGAGGACGTGCGTGAAGGCTTAACCGCCATCGTCAGCGTTAAACTCCCCGAGCCGCAGTTCGAAGGCCAGACCAAAGGCAAACTGGGCAACATTGAAATGAAGAGTCTGGTGGAAAGCGCCGTTAACGACGGCTTGAGCCTTTACCTGGAAGAGCACCCCGACGACGCCAAGAAAATCATCGAAAAATGCGTCACCTCCGCCCGTGCCAGGGAAGCCGCCCGCAAAGCCCGCGACCTTATTATCCGCAAGAGCGGACTGGACTCCGCCGCTTTACCCGGCATTCTGGCCGACTGCTCAGAAAGAGACCCCCAGCAATGCGAGCTGTTTTTAGTGGAGGGTCCCTCCGCCGGTGGCTCGGCTAAAGAAGGCCGGAACCGCCGTTTCCAGGCGATACTGCCCCTCCGCGGTAAAATCCTTAACGTTGAAAAAGCCCCGCCCGATAAAATGCTGGCTAACGCCGAAATCCGCACCATGATTACCGCCATCGGGGCCGGCATTGACGAAGACTTCGACCCGGAAAGAGTCCGTTATCATAAAATCATCCTCATGTCCGATGCCGATGTGGATGGCGCGCACATCCGCACACTGCTGCTCACCTTTTTCTTCCGCCACATGCGCAAGCTTGTTGACGCGGGCCACCTCTATATCGCCCAGCCGCCCCTCTACCGCATCAAGTCCAGCGATGGCGTTAAGTGGGTTTACACCGAGCAGGAAAAAGACGAGACGCTGAAAGCCAGTACCGCTAGGAAGAACGAAATTCAGCGCTATAAGGGTTTGGGTGAAATGAGCGCCGAGCAGCTCTGGGAAACCACCATGGACCCCGCCAACCGCACACTGCTTAACGTCAGCATTGACGACGCCGCTAAAGCCGACGAGACCTTCCAGATGTTGATGGGTGATGAAGTGCCGCCGCGCAAGTCCTTTATCCAGGCGCACGCCAAGTACGCCACCCTGGATGTCTAAGTACCATTTATTATAAGTTCTTCAAGTATTTTTTACTAACTCCCTTGACATTTCTATAAGTTTATGCTTATATTATTATATAAGCACTAGCTTAACTAACATTTGGAGGAACTTCATATGGCAGACTTATTTAAAGCTTTAAGCGACCCTACCCGACTGAAAATCGTTAACATGCTGACCGAATCGCAATATTTATGTGTCGGTGTTATCGCGGGAAAAACAGGTATGAGCCAGCCGGCTATTTCACAGCATCTAAAGGTATTGAAAAGCTCTGGTATCTTAGATGCCAAGAAAATGGGACCGGAAGTACATTACAGCCTTAACCACAAGAAAGTTGCGGAATTTCAAAAAACTTTCAACGCGCTTTTTTCAGCAAAACATGGTCAAGACTGCACTGAATGCCCGAAGAACGTAGGAAAAAACAAAAAAACAGCCAAGTAAGTAAATGGGGATTTGTTACCTATGGGTTATCAAGGGTTTAGTTTTTCTTCAGCAGGACTTCCACTATTTTCGCAGCGTCCCTGACAAAGTCCGGGCACTTGATGGTGAACACACCTGCCTCGCGGGCTTTAGTCAGTTCATCCGGTTTGCTTAAGTCGTAACCCAACAGCTCCGTGCAGGTCAGGCCGGGGTAAAGCTCTTTGAATTTTTTATTAAATTCGGCTTGCAGCGCCACGACTTTATCCATGTTCTGTCGCGGACTGTCTTTGGTAACCGGGTTGGCCAGCCCCAGTACCATATAAGCCCCCGTCACCACCCCACAGGTGCCGTTGATATGCATCCCGCCCCCGAAACCCTGGGTGATATTATAAGCCATTTCAGTCGTGAGTCCGTAATCTTCACAAAACGCCGTCAGCACCGACTGCGCGCAGTTGGCTTTTCTGGCTGCCATTGTTTCGTAGGCTTTTTTAATGTTATCCATAATTTACCTCGATTGAATAATTGAGAAGAACTCGGCGCGGCTGATGGCCGCACTCTTAAACGTGCCGCGCAGGGCGGATGTTATCACATTGCTGCCGGGCTTTTTAATACCCCGCATAATCATGCACATGTGTTCCGCCTGGACAACCACTCCGACACCGGTCGCTTTTAAACCGTTATAAACGATGTCGGCAATTTCGGTGGTCATGCGTTCCTGCACCTGCGGTCGGCGGGCGATTGTTTCCACTACCCTTGCCAGTTTACTGATGCCCACGATGCGCCCTTCTTTGTTGGGGACATAGCCCACGTGGGCGACGCCGTAAAAAGGCAAGAGGTGATGCTCGCACATGGAGTAGAACGGGATGTCTTTAACAACCACCATCTCGCGGTATCCCAGCTCGAAGTCCACCCCCAGGTCTAGTTTGGCATCTTTGCCAAACCCGGCGAAAAGCTCGGCGTACATTTCCGCCACGCGTCGCGGCGTGTCTTTAATGCCTTCTCGTGCTGGGTTCTCGCCGATAGCTTCCAGTATTTCCTTAACTGCTTTTTTTATCTTGGCTTCATCCATTTTTCCCACCTCCTTTTATCTCCCCCACCCTAATGCCTTTTCCACCTTAGCAATATCCGAGGGCAGCTCCATTATCTTGGGAGCTTTCTTCAGGGCGGTCTCGGTATCTTTGAGTCCGTTGCCGGTCACCACGCAGACGATGACCTTGCCGGTGAATTTTTCGCCTTTACTCGTTAGTTTGATTAGGCCCGCCAGCGGCGCCGCCGAAGCCGGCTCCCCGAACACCCCTGCCTCCGCCGCCATGATGCGCTGGGCGCTTAAAATTTCATCGTCGCTGACCATATCGATAATGCCTTTGCTTTCGTCGCGGGCAGCTACGGCTTTTTCCCAGCTGGCCGGGTTGCCGATGCGGATAGCGGTGGCTACCGTCTCCGGTTTTTCTATAGCGTGTCCGCGGACGATGGGCGCGGCGCCCTCCGCCTGGAAACCATACATCTTTGGTTTCTTGGTGGCTTTTTTCGCCGCGTAATATTCCTTAAAACCCTTCCAGTAAGCGGTGATGTTACCGGCGTTGCCCACCGGCAGGAATAGATAGTCCGGCGCGTTGCCGAGGACATCGATGATTTCAAATGCGGCGGTCTTCTGCCCCTCGATACGATATGGATTGAGCGAGTTCACTAAGGTCACCGGATTCCGCTCGCTCAACTTGCGGACGATTTCCAGCGCTTTATCAAAGTTGCCGTCAATAGCGATAATCTTCGCGCCGTAAACAATCGCCTGTGCCAGTTTGCCCATGGCGATTTTCCCGCCAGGGATGACGATAATGCATTCCAGCCCGCAGTAGGCGGCAAAAGCCGCTGCCGAGGCGCTGGTGTTCCCCGTCGAGGCGCAAATAACCGCTTTGCTCCCCACCTCTACCGCCTTGGCAATAGCCATCACCATGCCGCGGTCCTTAAAAGAGCCGGTGGGGTGGCACCCCTCGAGTTTAAAATACAGCTCTTTGCAGCCGTACTTTTTTGCCAGCCGGTCGCATTTGACCAGCGGCGTATCCCCTTCACCAATAGAGAACATGGGTGTTTTTTTGTTGATGGGGAGGTATTTTTGGTACTGGTAAAGGACTCCCTTTTTCACGGTTAGCTTCCTTCTATCTCTTCCACGCGGATAAAGTTGCTTATTTCTTT
>CAIWTG010000121.1 GCA_903915565.1 uncultured Chloroflexota bacterium | reverse complement strand
GTAACTCCATGACCACTTCGTTAATAATCTTGCCGTCGGCTTTGCCCTTGAGCTTAGGCATCAACTGCTGCATGACCTTGCCTTTATCGCCGGGGCCGACAGCCCCTACCGCCGCGATGACCTCTTTGGCGGCTTTAACGATATCGTCGCGGCTCATCTGCTCGGGCATGTAGGACTGCAAAATCTTGAGCTCCGCTTCTTCCTTCGTTACAAGGTCGGTGCGGTTGCCCTTCTTGTACGCCTCAATGCTCTCCATGTGCCGTTTGACTTCTTTGGAGATGACAGAGAGCACTTCGCCTTCGTCGAGCGATTCCAGTTTGGCGCCCTCGGCGTTTTTAACGGAGGAAAGCAGGAAACGGAGCGTGTCACGTTTGACCGTGTCGCCGCTCTTCATCGCCTGCTTCATATCTTCAGTGATTTTCTGTTGAAGTGCCGACTCTGACATGTTTCCTGCCAAAAAGAGTAGTTACAGTTCGATATAAAGATTAGCGGGGAGTCGCTGACCGACGGAAATTCCTCGTGCTTTTAGCGGAACCGCGTTTTTTGGCTGCCTTCTTGCGCTTTCGTTTTACAGAAGGTTTTTCATAATGCTCGCGACGGCGCAACTCCGCCAGGATACCGTCCTGTTGGACCTTCCGGTTAAACCGTTTGAGCAGACTATCAAAGCTTTCATCCGCACCCGGTGTGACCTCTGCCAAGTAAATCACTCCCCTTCTTGATAACGATTAAATGTACTTACTCATTGTAGTTGGGATACAGCTAACTGTCAAGGGAGCAGGAGTCTGTCGGAGACTAGTAGTTTTCGTCCAAACCACACCTTTATAAAAAGCCAAATTATATACATTTTTGTATTAGTGTACTAATGATAATAAATTGACATTTGCCAAATGGCAAATTATAATGATAAACACTATGACTAATAATTCTGACCTCGGCAAAGTTCTGAAACAACAAAGGATTAACGTCCCCCTTACCCTACAAGAGCTGGCCGCCGAATCGGGCGTATCTTCTTCTCACCTGGGACGCATCGAGAGAGGCGAACGTTTCCCATCGGCACGGATACTGCGTAAAATAGCCAAACCGCTAGGTTTTAACGAGGATGAGCTATTCACCCTGGCCGGATTTCTTACACCGCAGACTTCGGGGGTAACGGAAGGCGAGGCGCGTTTTAGCGCACGCCAGCTGGACCCCTATGTTGCCAGAATGCTGGCAGAAGAACCGCCGGAAATACAGCGCGCCGTCATCGGCATTCTTAGCCTGTTAAAAAGCATCGCCAGAGGAATATCCAAAGAATAAAGTTTCAATTCCCGCTACACCGCTACGGCGTAATGCTAACAGTACTGTTTTTTCTTTCAGGTTGTCACTTGATAGGTTGATAAAAACGTGTTACATTTAAGTAAAATCAGTTCTCTAGCATTGCGGTTAAAGGCGGTAAGATGGAAACCAAAGAAGAAGAGTGGCTAAGGTTCATCGATACGCTTAACCATGAACTCAAAACACCGCTGACATCAATAATCGCTGCCGCCGGACTTTTAGAAGAAGAACTCCAAGCCACCGCCGACGAACCACACCGAAAGCTTATTCAGACAATAATCCGCAACGCCAACTCACTTGAAGCCAGACTGGCGGAATTACTAGAAATCGTTAAGACCGGCAGCGGAAAAATGCAATTACAATTCGAGCCGGTAGATATGAAATCGCTCATCCTGGGAACCTGCATGCAAATCAGTCCCCTCATACACAATAAAGAACAGCACCTGGAAACCGAAATACCAGAGTCGCTGCCCATCATTCAGGGGGACGGACCGCGGCTGGAGCAGGTGCTGCTCAACCTGTTGAATAACGCCACCAAGTTCACGCCAAATGGTGGTAAAATAACACTTAGGGCACATTGCCGGGATAGTGGTATAGTGGTAGAGGTTGAGGATGACGGCATCGGCATCGCTAAAGATAAACAGGATATGTTGTTCAAGCCGTACAGTCGCCTCAACGCCGACCGGCAGCGTCAACCGGGGCTGGGACTGGGCTTAGCACTT
>CAIWTG010000120.1 GCA_903915565.1 uncultured Chloroflexota bacterium | reverse complement strand
AGGGCATAAGGGGTGGAGGGTAAAGAAACCTCTTCCAGCTTGGCGCCGAGCTCTTCCAGTTTTTTAATGGCTGTCTGGATAACGTCCGCCACGCCCTTTTGCATCCCCTCTACATAATACTCTTTAGGGATACCGATTCTCATACCCTTTAAGTCCGGCTTCAGGCTTTTCGTATAGTCCGGCACCGCTTGGGGCACGGAGGTGGAATCTCTTTTATCATGACCGGAAATAACATTCATCAATAAAGCGCAGTCGGTAACGTCCTGCGTCAGCGGACCTATCTGGTCGAGGGAGGAGGCGAAAGCGACCAGTCCATAGCGGCTAACCCGGCCATAGGTAGGCTTCATGCCAACCACGCTACAAAAGCCCGCCGGCTGACGGATGCTACCGCCCGTATCCGACCCCAAAGCGCAGACTGCCTCGCCGGCGGCTACCGCCACCGCCGAACCGCCGCTGGAGCCGCCCGGCACACGGTCTAAATCCCAGGGATTATGAGTCGTGAAAAACGCCGAATTTTCTGTGGACGACCCCATCGCGAACTCGTCCATATTGGCTTTGCCCAGCATCACAGCGCCGGCAGCGTGAAGTTTTTCCATCACCATCGCGTCGTAAGGCGGGACGAAATTCTCCAGCATTTTGGAGGAGCAGGTGGTCCTCACGCCTTTGGTACAGATAACGTCCTTGATAGCGACGGGGATACCGGTCAGGGGCTGGGCTTTGCCCGCGGCAATGACTTTATCCGCTGCCGCCGCTTGTTTCAGGGCAACATCTTCGGTAATCGTCATAAAGGCTTTGACTTTCGGCTCAACCTTTTTAATGCGGTCAAGGTATTGCCGCGTCAGCTCAACAGAGGATATTTTCTTTTCCTTGAGCAACCTGTGAGTTTCGTGAATCGGTAACTGTGCGCTCATATCAATCTATCTTTCATCAATTCCAGTTTTGCAGCTGCTCCATCATCAAGTCAGCTTGCTTGGTGCTTAATAAGACCGAATAGTTATCCGTGGTCGGGATATAAATAACGCTGGATTTATCGGTAACGAAGGCTAAAGCCTTTTCGCCGTTCTGGAGTTTAAACCAGCCCAAGGAAAAACCAGGAAATCCCCCGCCGTTGGTGCGCCACTTAAGCTGGTAATCTTTATCCAGTTCCAGGTTAACAATCTTAACCCCCGAAACGTCGATTTTTTCTTTGGGGATGAGCCGACTATATATGCCGGGGCCGATATCCAGTCCTTTGTCGTTAATGGCAAAAGACATGTGCGTCGCCTGGTAGCCGAAAAAAGAAAAAAGCCCGATAGTACCCAGCAAAATAATAGCGATAAAAATGCCAAAACCCCACAGAAACACGGAAAGACCCGAAGAAGCCGGAGTCAAACCAAATACATTATCCATTTTCACTTTAACCTCCAAAAAATCTACTCCAGCACCGGCCGCACCCTAAAGCAGTTGTCCTCACGGCGGGGGGCATTAGCCAGCACTTCATCCGCTGACAAAGAGGGTTTAACGTCGTCATTACGCATAACGCTTTGCAGGTCGACGGATTGCGCCGTGGGTGGGATATCGGTGGTGTCTACTTTTTTCAGCACCTCAAAGTGGTCTAAAAGTTTGGACAACTGGTCGCTCATACGGTTAATTTCTTCTTCCGTCAGGGCTACCCGGGCCAGGCGGGCGATGTGCAGAACTTCTTCCCTGGTCAGTTTCATAATTCACCTCTCACAGCACGGCTGATTTACTCGCCAATTATATCATCCGCCTTCAGTGCGGGGCAATGATTCCGCGGCATCAGATGACAAATTAACATAAAAACGATATAATAGATGTATTACATATTTTGTTTTTTATTTTAATTAGGAGGTGTGATATGGGGGAGAGGGTGATGATATTTGTCGACGGGAGCAATCTTTACCACTCATTAAAAGCCCACTTTAATCGGGTCGACCTGGACTTAAGGAAATTCTGCAACAAGCTGCTGCACAAACGGCAACTCATCAGGATTTATTATTATAACGCACAGGTCGGACAAAAACAGGAACCGGAATTATACAAACAACAGCAGTCTTTCTTCAACGGGATAAAAGCCATCCCCTACACCGAGCTGCGGTTGGGACGCCTGGTATATACCAACTGGCCCAGCGTACCGCCCTACGAAAAAGGCACAGATGTGCAACTCGCCACGGACATGATAACCCACAGCTATAAAGGCAATTACGACGTGGCGGTTCTGGTGGCGGGGGACAATGACTTCGCGGGAGCCGTCCAGGCAGTGAAAGACAACGGTAAACACGTCGAGGTGGCTTTATTCGGCCGGCAGGGCACGTCGCAGGAATTAAGGTCGGTCGCGGATATGGTCATTGAGGTCAATGCCAGGTTCCTCAAAGACTGCTGGAAAGATTCATCGTCCCAAAGATGAGTTGATGGGGTACGAGCGCAAACAAACCGGGGTAAAGGGCAGATACAGCGCCCACAATTATAACGAAGAAGGCACTATCGTTAAGGACTGGGGCGGCAGGCTGCCCATCGCGTTAATTTATCCCAACACGTATTTTGTTGGCATGTCCAATCTGGGCGTACATGCCGTTTACAGTTTGCTGAACAGCAATTCCAAAATCGTCTGCGAGAGGGTCTTCCTCGACACGAAAGAGAAAAACGCCCCCGCCGCCATAGAGTCCGGCCGACCATTAACCGACTTCGCGGCGCTGGCGTTTTCTATTTCCTATGAGCTGGACTACTTTAACGTTATACAAATCTTGAAAACCGCCGGTATTCCCCTACTGGCTATTGAGCGGGATGCCCGGCATCCATTAGTCATTGCCGGGGGGCCCTGCATTACCGCCAACCCGATACCGCTGGCGCCGTTCTTCGATGCTTTTTGCATCGGCGACGCCGAGGCGATATTGCCCGAGTTGGTGCCAGCGCTTTTAGAAAAAATCGGCGACAGACGCGAAACACTACTCCAAAACCTCGCCAAAGCGCCAGGGGTTTATGTGCCCCTTTACCGCCCACAAAAACCGGTGAAACGCCAGTCGGCAAAAAATCTGGATGACTTTGAAACAAGGTCGGTGGTACTGACTAAAGACACCGAACTGGGGGATTCATACCTCATCGAGGTGGAGCGGGGCTGCGCGCGTGGCTGCCGTTTTTGCCTGGTGAACAGCACTTATGCCCCGATGCGGTTCAGGTCGGTGGAAAAAATACTCGAGCAGGCGCGGGAGGGGCTAAAGCAGCGGCGGCGCATCGGGCTGGTGGGGCCAACCGTTACCGACCACCCGCAGATTAATGAGCTGCTGGTGGGTTTGAATAAAATGAACGCAGAAATCGCCATAAGCTCGTTGAGAATAGACTCGTTAACCGAAAATATTGTTAACGAACTCGCGCAAGGTAAAGTACAAACCATCACCATAGCGCCGGAGGCGGGGTCGCAACGTTTAAGAGACCTGGTGCATAAAGGCT
This sequence comes from uncultured Chloroflexota bacterium, assembly GCA_903915565.1. Classification (GTDB taxonomy): domain Bacteria; phylum Chloroflexota; class Dehalococcoidia; order Dehalococcoidales; family RBG-16-60-22; genus RBG-13-51-18. The sequence continues at coordinate 1,082 of CAIWTG010000120.1, read as the reverse complement.
TAAACGAGGACGACATTTTAAGAGCGACGGACTTAATCGCCGCTCACAAATTCACCCAGGTAAAGCTTTATTTTATCGTCGGCCTGCCGACCGAGACGGATAAAGATGTTGAAGAAATCGTTAACCTGGTTGCAGCCATCAAGGACCGAATGGAGAGAAAAGGCAGCCATATCCGGATAGTCGTTAACGCCTCCCCATTCATCCCCAAAGCGTCCACACCGTTCCAGTGGCTGCCAATGGCGCAACAGGATGTATTGCATCACCGGCTGGGTATATTAAAAGAAGAACTGCCCCAGAAAGGTATCAAGGTCAACGAGGAAAGCCCGGCGTGGTGCCAGGTGCAAGGAGTGCTTTCCCGCGGCGACGAAAGAGTTGCCCCGGTTTTAGCCGAAATGAAAAAATTCTCGCTCGCTGAGTGGGGGGAAAGCGTTGCACAAAACAATTTGGATATTGATTATTATGTCAACCAGCGCTGGGACACTAATCAAAAGCTCCCCTGGTCGGTGATAGATTCCGGAATGGGGGTGGAGAGGTTGTGCGGGGAATTGGAGAGGGCGGTGGGGAAATAAAAAAGCCCCCAGAAAAACTCTAGAGGCTCATTGTTTTCCTGATATATTCGTTACTTGCCCAGTAACTCCATGACCACTTCGTTAATAATCTTGCCGTCGGCTTTGCCTTTGAGCTTAGGCATCAATTGCTGCATGACCTTGCCCTTATCCCCGGGGCCGACAGCCCCTACCGCCGCAATGACCTCTTTGGCGGCTTTAACGATATCGTCACGACCCATCTGCTCGGGCATGTAGGACTGCAAAATCTTAAGTTCCGCTTCTTCCTTCGTTACAAGGTCGGTGCGGTTGCCTTTCTTGTAAGCCTCGATGCTCTCCATATGCCGTTTGACTTCTTTGGAGATGACAGAAAGGACTTCGCCCTCGTCGAGCGATTCCAGTTTGGCGCCCTCGGCGTTTTTAACAGAGGAAAGCAGGAAACGGAGCGTATCACGTTTGACCGTGTCGCCGCTCTTCATCGCCTGCTTCATATCTTCAGTGATTTTCTGTTGAAGTGCCGACTCTGACATGTTTCCT
>CAIWTG010000119.1 GCA_903915565.1 uncultured Chloroflexota bacterium | reverse complement strand
GTGATGTCCCAGCTCGGCACCAAGATTACCTGCCTCCTTGATAACGACAAAGACGTCGACGCTGTTTTAGCGGGCGTTTCCGGCAAGAACGAGCTTAAAACCGTTTTAGCCCGCCTTGCCCCCAAGCAGCAGGCGCTCATCTTTGGGCACGCCGTGCCAATGCCGGTGGCTTTCCAGCCCCGCGAATACGGCTCTGCCGCCTCGTATAAAGACTTTACCTCCCCCGCCAAATCCCCCGACGAAAAAGCCCCTAAAGACATCGAGAAGCTCTGGGAGTAAAGCCGCCTTCGTTTGCCCTCGCTTCCCCCGCAAGCTATAATTATTACCATATGCAACCACGTATGCACTGGGTTTACTACTTCGGGCGGGTGTTAATTCGCATCATTACTTTCCCGTTTTTCTGGTGGGTAGTTAAGGGCAAAAAAAATCTGCCCAAAAAACGACCCGTTATTATCTGTTGCAATCACTTGAATATTGGTGACCCGCCCGTGGTGGCGTCCTCCATTCCGCTTAAAGCCGTCTTTATGGCTAAGGAGGAACTCTGGAACAATAAGTGGACGCGCTTCTGGGTAGAAAATTTCGGTGCCTTCGCCGTCAGGCGCAACACCTTCGACAGGGTAGCTTTCCGGCAGGCGGAGGAATGGTTGGGCAAGGGTTTCTCGCTCATTATGTTCCCGGAAGGCGAGCGAAGCCGAAACTTAAAGCTCAAACAGGCTTTACCCGGCGCGGCGCTCATAGCTTTACGCACCGGTGTGCCCGTGCTGCCCGTAGCGATAACCGGCACGCAATATATACGGAGATTAACCTGGTCCTTTTTCCACCGCCCAAAAATCACCATCACCATCGGCAAGCTATTTTATCCCCCTCACTCTAACAGCGGCCCAACCAGAGAACAGCGCAACCAGTTCGCCGACGAGATAATGTATAAAATCGCCGAGCTTCTACCCCCGGAATATCGAGGAGTATATGGCGGAGAAAAAAAGAGTAATTGAAAAAGCCGCCCGCACCGGCTTCTGCTTCGGCGTGCGGCGGGCCATCAACACCCTGGAAAAAGTAGCCCAGGAACGCGGCGGTGTGGAAACTTTAGGCGCCGTGGTGCATAACCAGCAGGTGCTGCAAAAGTTGGCGAAAATCGGCGTCAAGGTCGTCAACAACATCGACGATATTAAAGGCGACACGGTAGTTACCAGTTCGCACGGCGTCAGTCCTGACCTGGAAGAAAAAATCCGCGCCCACCATAATGAGGTTATTTCCACTACCTGCGGCGACGTCCAGCGGGCCCAAAAAGCCGCCGCCAAGCTGGCGGAATCCGGCTTCTTCGTCATCGTTTATGGCGACGCCGACCATCCGGAGGTCAAAGGGATTCTGGGCTGGGCAAAAGGTGAGGGATTAGCCACCACCAATGAAAAAGCCGTGGCGGCTTTAGACCCCCTTCCCCGCAAACTCGGTATCCTCTCCCAGACCACCGAGGTACCCGCCCACTTTGGCGAGTTCGTGAAAAAGATAATTGACCTGGCGCTAACGAAAAATTCCGAGATTCATATTATTGACACCATCTGCCACGACCTGCGGGAGCGGCAGGCCGCCGCTTTAGAACTGGCCAATCGCGCCGACCTGATGCTGGTGGTGGGCGGACGCTCCAGCGCTAATACCAACCGCCTCGCCGAGATATGCTCGCAGGTAACCGAGACACACCTGATTGAAACCGCCGCCGAAATAGACCCTGCCTGGCTTAAAGGCAAAAAACACATCCGGGATAGCCAGAATCTGCTGCTGGGCTTTGGCCGGCAGAGGTTCATCAAGGCTGAGCACCAGTAGAGCCTGTCCCCTCGGGTTGAGACGCCCCAGGTGCATCGAGCTGATGTTTACATTAGCATCGCCGGTGATTTTACCCACCGCCCCGATAAATCCGGGAC
>CAIWTG010000118.1 GCA_903915565.1 uncultured Chloroflexota bacterium | reverse complement strand
CCTCGTTAAAATGGGGTGGAGTTGGTATATAATATATATAGTTTAAACTCTATATAGTATATATTATATACTAAACTAAAAAAGACATCAAATCAAGGTAAAAGTGTGACTGTTATCACGGACGAACTATGCTAGAATTGTTAGAATAAGAAAGAGTTAGGGGAAAAGGAGGGCGTATTATGGCCATTATTCACGTTGACGGCAAGAATAAGGGGAAGGTGATGCTTTATGCTTTGAGCACCTGCGGGTGGTGCAAGAAGACCAAGGCGCTGCTTGGCGAACTGGGGGTGGAGTACGACTATACCGATGTTGACCTGCTAAAGGGGGCGGAGCAGGACACAGTCGTAAAAGAGATAATGAAATGGAATCCGGAGTCTAACTTCCCCACGATTGTTATTAACGCCAAAAAATGCATCATCGGGTTTAAAGAGGACGAAATCCGGGAGGCTCTGGGGAAATGAATGCGCCGTCCGATGTTACAGCCGAAGAGATAGATAAATTATATAAAAAACTGCATGATGAAGCAGAATCCGCCGGTTATCATATCAACCCCGACATGGCGATGACGCAAGAGCTCTTGAACGGTTTAATCGTTAACGAAAAGCGTTACGGCTACCCCACCTGTCCGTGCCGGCTGGCTTCCGGCGTGAAAAGCGAAGACCTGGATATCATTTGCCCCTGCGACTACCGCGACCCCGACCTTAATGACTACAATGCGTGTTATTGCAGTCTATACGTCAGCCGGGACGCGGCGGAGGGCAAAGTAAAAATAGGGTCGATACCGGAAAGGCGTCCCCCGCCCGGCAAAAGACAGTTAAAGAAAACAGAGATGCTTAAAGCGACGCTATCTTCATTGCCGCTGCCGGTCTGGCGGTGCAAGGTCTGCGGGTACCTTTGCGCGCGGGACGGTCCGCCGGAGGTCTGCCCCATTTGCAAGGCGAAAAAAGACAGATTCGAGCGCTTTATTTAGCGGTGGCCGGTTTCTTAAACTTCAGCACAAGGTAGAAAAGCCCAACTTCAAGCAGCAGCTGGGCTATCTTGGTGATGAGCCCGGGCGCGCTGGTCATGACGCCGGGATTGCCAGCGTATCTGTAATAGAAAAACGCTATCACTAATGCGTTAACCGCTAAGCCGAGAATCCAGAGAACGCGTCTTTTTAAAAATATCACCGCCCCGCCACCGATATAACAAACGCCGGCCACCCAGACAATGCCGGGCGGAGCGTCTTCTGCGCCAAGGTTTCCCGCTTGAATTAAGCCGGCACCCAACAAGAAATAACCTAACGCGGCGACTAGAGCCAGGATTAGGCAGGCGAACATTATACGTTTCATCAACTGACTCCCAAAAGAAATTCTCTAGATATCATAAGCCAAAACGTATAAGATTTTCCAGTCCGAACCACCACGAAAACCCCACCTGTTTATTTGACACTAATCTCCCTACATCATAAGATAGAATAGCAAAAAGTATGCGTCTCTAATATCCCAAATAAATAAAAAACCAGATATACGTATTATTTGTCGGCGGGACCGGCATATCGCGCTAAAAGAAAGGAACAGGGAGATGGCAGGAATAACATCGATTGGGGCATATTTACCCATCTACCGGCTGAACCGGGAGGAAATCGGGAAGGTGTGGGGCGGAAGAGGCGGAAGCGGCGCTAAAGCCGTTGCCGGTTATGATGAGGATACGGTAACGATGGCAGTGGCTGCCGCAATTGACTGCTTGAACAGGGGAGGAGCCGATACCGACGGGCTTTTACTGGCGACAACATCGGCGCCTTACCGGGAAAAAATGTCGGCGGCGATGATGGCGACCGCGGTTGATTTTAAAGAGGAGAGCCAGGCGGCGGATTTTACCGATTCGCTGCGGGCGGGGACGGCGGCGCTAAAAGCGGCCTATGACGCCGTTAAAGCCGGTTCGGCGAAGAGTGTAATGGTCGTAGCGGCGGATACGCGATTGGGGGCGGCCAAAGGCGCGCTGGAACAGACGTTAGGCGACGGCGCGGCGGCTTTAATGATAGGTAACGATAAGGTCATCGCAGAAATAGAGAACAGCTATTCGTTATTCAACGATTTTACCGATATCTGGCGCACCGACGAAGATAAATTCCCCCGCTCTGCCGAGGGGCGCTTTATTGATGAAGTCGGCTACCTGCCGATGATGCAGTCGGTCATTGAAGGATTACTCAAAAAATCCAAACTTAAAATCAGCGATTTTGAGAGTATTGTTTATTACGCCTCGGACGCCCGGCAGCACGCGGCACTGGCAAAGCGATTAAAGCTGGACAAAGCCCAAGTGCAGGACCCGCTTTATGCCGACATCGGCAATACGGGAACGGCGGCGGTGTTTTTGATGCTGGCGGCAGCGCTGGAAAAAGTTAAAGCGAACGACCGTATTCTTTTTGTGGGGTACGGGGATGGCGCCGATGCTTTTATACTACGCGCTACCGACGAAATTAAAAAATTCCAAAAGACACCGGTGATTTCCCACCAGATAGACGGGAAAATAAACATCACCTACGGACAGTATCTAACGTGGCGGGGCCTGGTGCCCATCGAGGCATCAACGCTGCCGGAACGCTCGGCGATATCTCTGCAGAGCCGCTGGCGTGAGAGAAAAACGATAATGGCTTTGGTTGGCGTGAGGTGCAAAAAATGCGGCACCCCGCAGATGAATCAGCTCGGCCAGACGGTGCGCGTCTGCGTCAAGTGCCAGACCAAAGACCAGTTCGAGCCATACAAATTCTCGGACAAAAAAGCCAAGCTCTTCACCTATTCCGTCGACCAGCTAATGCCGACACTTAATCCGCCCGGCGTCAACGGCGTGGTGGATTTTGAGGGCGGGGGCAGGCTGATTGTGGAATTCACCGACTGCGACGCAAATAAAATGAAGGTAGACATGCCGATGGAAATGACCTTCCGCAAGATGTTCACCAGCCGCGGCATCCACAATTATTTCTGGAAAGCGAAACCGGTTGAGTAGAGAGTGTCATTGCGAGTCCTCACGCGTCGCTCAGGATAAACTCCACGTGACAATCGCCGTGACGGAAGTAAATTAAAGATAGAGATTGCCACGGGCTTCGCCCTCGCAATGACTTAATATAACAGGAGGATAAACCATGGACGGTATAAAGAATAAAGTCGCCATCGTGGGTATGGGCTGCAGCAAGTTCGGGGAGCGGTGGGATAAAGGGGTAGAAGACCTGATTGTTGAAGCCGCCTTCGAGGCGTTTGAAGATGCGGGCATCGGGCCGAAAGATATCCAGGCAGCGTGGGTGGGCACGGTATTTTCCGGCGTTAGCGCCATCACACTATCACCGCTGCAATTGCAGTATATACCGATGACGCGCGTGGAAAATATGTGCGCCACCGGCTCGGAGGCGATGCGGGCGGCAAGCTATGCGGTGGCCGCCGGCATTTGCGACGTTGCCCTGGCGGTAGGCGTGGAAAAACTTAAGGACTCCGGCTCCACAGGCGTTAAGGGGCCCAGCATTGTCGGCGATAACCAGGACGGGAGCTCGGGCATCGGGCCGGGCTACAGCGCCCCGGCATCGTTTGCCTACCTGGCGACGCGCTACTTCCACGACTTCGGCATCAAGCCGGAAGAAGGCAAGCGGCTTTTAGCGCAGATTGCCGTAAAGAATCACCACAACGGCAGTCTGAATCCCAAGGCGCACTTCCAGAATGAGCTAACGATTGACCAGGTGGTCAACGCGCCGATAATCGCGTGGCCGCTGGGGCTTTATGATTGCTGCGGCGTGAGCGACGGCGCCTCGGTGGCGGTGATTACCCGCGCCGATATAGCGAAGAATTTCCGTCCCGACCCAATTTACATCAAGGCTTTACAGATTACTGTGGGCGCTCGACAGGGCGCCATGATGCAGGATTACGACTTCACTCACATGGAAGAAAACGTCCGCGGTTCCAAACTGGCGTACGCCGAAGCCGGCATTAAAAATCCCCGTAAAGAATTAAGCTGTGCCGAGGTGCACGACTGCTTCAGCATCCACGAAATGATTGTCTATGAAGACCTGGGGTTCAGCCCGCGCGGCAGGGCGAGGGAAGACATCGAAGCCGGGACATTCACCCTCAAGGGCGAGCTGCCGGTGAACACCGACGGCGGGTTAAAGTGCTTCGGGCATCCCTTGGGCGCCAGCGGCTTAAGGATGATGTATGAGGTTTATAAGCAGCTCCAGGGTAAGGCTGGTCCGCGGCAGGTAAAGAATCCGCGCCTTGGCTTAACACATAACCTGGGCGGTAACGCCGGCACGGGCGTCTGCAGCTGCAATATCGTGGGGAACGAGAAGTAATATTAGATTGTCATTACGAGTACTTCTTTAAAAGAACATGGCAATCACCATTCTCGATTTTAACAGTGAGATTGCCACGTCGTCCTTCCTCGGAAGGACTCCTCGCAATGACATTAAAGTTCGGAGGTAACACCGATGAAGATGGCTTTAGAAGGAATTCGCGTCCTTGATGTCAGCGAGGCGGGACTGGCTCCGGTATGCTGCCGCATCCTGGCGGATATGGGGGCGGAGGTCATTAAAGTGGAGCGGACACAGGGCGGCGACCAGACGCGCGGTATTCTGAAAATCAGCGGCAACGTACCGGTTTACGATATTAACTACGTCCTGGAGTTTTATAACCTGAATAAAAAGGGCATCACGCTCGACTTGAAAATGAAAGAGGGTCGAGATATTTTATATAAGCTGGTGGAAAAATCGGACGTGTTTGTCTGCAACTTCCGCCCCCACGCGCTGACAGATTTGGGGCTGGAATATAAAGACATCTCCAAGCTCAACCCTAAAATCATTTATACTCACCTTTCCGGTTATGGACTGCACGGTCCGGAAAAGGACACCGGCGCTTACGATTTCGTAGGTTACTGGGCACGCAGCGGCGTGATGTCGTCGTTGGGCGAGCCGGGCACATCTTTGCCTTTCCAGGTGCCGGGTTTTGGCGACAACACCACCGGCATGTACGCCGCCTGCGCGATTATGATGGCGCTTTTCCACCGCGAACGCACCGGCGAGGGGCAGGAGGTTTGTGTCTCATTACTGGGTGGGGGGATATGGTCGATGGGCATCGTCCTTTCCTCCGTTTTGGCGACGGGACTGGAATACGGGCGCATCTCCCGCCTCAACCAGAGCAACCCCATCTTTAACAGCTACGAGTGCAAGGACGGGCGGTGGATACAGCTCGCCTGCATCCAGGGTGACAGGTACTGGACGGGCATTTGTAAGGCTTTGGAGCTGGGCGAACTGGAAAACGACCTGCTATATAAAACCCACGAACTACGCATGAAAAACAATGTACCCCTGATTAAAATTCTCGATAAGTTATTTAAAACCAAAACGCAAAAAGAATGGGCGGAGCGGCTGGCTAAAGAAAACATCATCTGGACGACGGTGCGGACGCCTTATGAGGTCGCCAATGACCCCAGCGCCTGGGCGGATACGTATTTTAGAGAAATCGACCATCCGGCGGGGAAAAAGCTTAAAGTAATCATGCCGCCGTGGCAGTTCAGCAAAACGCCGACTACTGTCCGCAACACCGCGCCGGAATTCGGCCAGCATACCGAGGAAATTTTAACGGGAGTGCTGGGCATGAGTTGGGACGACATTGCCGCGTTAAAAGAAAAGAAGGTAATAGCGTAGGAGGGCATTATGGGTGAGTTGTTAAAGGGAAAAGTAGCGGTCGTGACGGGAGCGGGCAAGGGCTTAGGGCGCGTCGAGGCTTTAGAACTGGCCAATCAGGGCGCTAAAGTAGTGGTCAACGACCTGGGCGCGGCTACCGACGGCAGCGGCGGCTCACACGGGCCCGCCGATGAAGTTGTCGCCGAGATAAAAAAAGCCGGCGGCCAGGCGGCGGCGAGCTATGCCAGTGTGGCGGAAGTAGCTGGAGCGGAAAGCATTATCAAGACAGCTATAGATAATTTTGGGCGTATTGATATTCTGGTTAATAACGCGGGCTTTAACCGCGACCGCATGATATACAACACCACCGATGAAGAATGGGAATCGGTCATTAAGGTGAATTTAAGCGGCACTTTTTACTGCACCCGGGCTGCCTGTAAAGTGATGCGCCAGCAGAACTACGGACGCATTATCAATACAAGTTCTCACGCGGGGCTGGGCAACATGGGGCAGGCTAACTACAGCGCCGCTAAAGAGGGCATCGTGGGGCTAACGCGCACGGTGGCGCGGGATATGGGGCGCTACGGCGTCACCTGTAACGTCATCCGCCCGGTTGCAGGCACCAGAGGCTTTGTGGAGATGTTAAAGGAAAAAGGACTGCGGGAGGCGTGGAGTAAGATGTGGGGAGCCGAGGTGGCGGAAAAGCGCCTCAAGCAAATGCTGGAGCTTAACCAGCCGGAGGATGTAGCTGGTTTAGTCGTTTATTTAGCCTCGGAAAAAGCCGATAACGTCAATGGGTGCTGCTTTGAGGTGTGGCACGGGCATATCGGCATTTTTGTAGACCCGCCGCCGCTGGAGCAGGTCCTCTGGAAAGACGGACGCTGGACGGTAGAAGAATTAGTTGAAAACATGCCGGCAACGCTGACTAAAAATAAAGTCCACGACTTACCGGCGATTTTCCCGTTTTAATAATGTTTAGGAGGATGTCATGATAAAGAAAATAGACCACATTGCTATTGTCGTAAAAAATGCTGATGAAGCGGTGAAATCTTACGCCGACATGTTCGGCTTCCAAGTGATTGAAAAAAGAGAGGGACCGGGTGGCGAATTTGTTTCCGTAATGATGGCTTTGGGCGATATTCATGTGGAGCTTTTTGCGCCGTTAAAAGAGGGCAATGCTTTCGCAAAATATCTTGAGGAAAAGGGCGGAGGCTTACACCACATCTCTTTCATGACCGACGATATCGTGAAAGAATTAAAGAATCTGAAAGCTCAAGGCAAAAAACTACAGAATGAAGAACCTATCCAGCTCCCTAACGCCAAAATAGCCTTTATCCACCCCTCCGCCGCTGAGAACGTACTCATCGAACTAGTGCAACGGGGATAGCATTGGAAAATAATCAAGAAAAAATTCCCAAACCCCTGGAAGAAATGGGCGCTTTTTTCAATGCCAGAATTGATAGATATGAAGAGCATATGCTGCGTGACGGCAATTTTATCTATGTTCGGGTCGCTCAACAGGTGCCGGTGACTGAAAACATAAAATTGCTTGACCTGGGGTGCGGGACAGGATTGGAACTGGATGAAATTTTTAAAGTAAATCCTACTGTGCGGGTCACTGGTATTGACTTAACAGAGAGCATGCTGGAAAAACTAAAGCAAAAGCACACAGCCAAGCAAAGCCAGTTAAAACTCATCTTGGCGGACTATTTCAAGTACGATTTTGGTACGGAACCTTATGACATCGTCCTTTCCATGCAGACGCTGCATCATTTTGTCCGT
>CAIWTG010000117.1 GCA_903915565.1 uncultured Chloroflexota bacterium | reverse complement strand
TACTCCGTACATAAGGCACGATACAGTAGGCGCAAAAGTTCTGGCAGCCGTCCTGGATTTTCAGAAACGCCCGTGTGCGTCTGCCTGCAGAAGAAGTAACTTCAACTGATAGATGTTGGTGAGTTTCACCTAATAGTTCCGGCAGGCTCATCTTGCGGTCGTTACCAAGAACAAGCTCTACGCCTTCTATTTTTCCCAATTCGTCAGGAGCGCGGTGGGCATAACAACCGATGGCGATGAGACGGGCTTGAGGATTGCGGCGTCTTGCCTGATGCAACATGTGGCGCGATTTACGGTCGGCCACGTGCGTGACAGTGCACGTGTTAAGAATATAAATGTCCGCTTTGGCGTCAGCGTCAACCAGTTTATAGCCGGCGGCTTCCAATTGCCGGGACAGCGACTGTATTTCCGCCTGGTTCAGCTTGCAGCCGAGGCTGTCCAAAGCCACCGTAGTTTGACGCGCTTTCTTTTTCATATTAGTGACCGCACCTAAAAATTATACTGTGCGCGGTTGGGAGGGGTCAAAAGAGGAGAGTCCTTGCGAGTCCTTCCGAGGAAGGACGTGCTAATCTCCATGCTAAATATGGTCGAATCATGGGGATTCTCACGGGCGCTACGCGTCCTCAGAATGACTATGCTATAAATTTATGTCAAGCTCATTCACTTGAAAATAAGCGTCAAATATGTTAAAAATAGATGTAATCCTTCACTGCCCTCTCGCTTCATTCCCACCATCGTTAGGAGGTCTTTACCATCAATAACACCAGCCGCATTGCAGTTACCGGCATCGGCGCCATTACGCCCCTAGGACTGGATATGGCGACTACCTGGGAAGCTCTCATCGCCGGTAAATCAGGTATAGATTACATCACGCTCTTCGACACCTCGAACATGGAAGTTAAGTTCGCCGGCGAGGTCAAGGGATTCAACCCGGAGAACTACATCAACCGCAAAGACGCGCGGCGTATGGACCGCTTCGCCCAGATGGCCGTCGCCGCCGGCTACCAAGCCGTTAAAAACGCCAACTTAACTATAGATAAATCCAATGAGAACGACATCGGTGTTTTCATCGGCAGCGGCATCGGCGGCCTGACGACGCTTTTCGAACAAGCCAAAATTCTCGTAGAAAAAGGCCCCGACCGCGTTACGCCCTTCCTCGCCCCCATGATGATTGCCGATATCGCCGCAGCGCAAATATCCATCGCGCTGGGGGTTAAGGGTCCCAATATGTGTATGACATCGGCCTGCTCCAGCGGGTCGGATGCCATTGGTCTGGCCGCGGAATATATCAAGTTCGGCAACGCACAGGTAATGATTGCCGGCGGGGCGGAAGCCATTATCAATCCTCTGGGTGTAACCGCTTTCAGCCAGCTTAGAGCCCTTTCCACGCGCAATGATGCCCCCCAAAAAGCCTCCCGTCCCTTCGATAAAAACCGCGACGGCTTTATTCTCGCCGAGGGCGCTGTTGTCCTCATTTTAGAAAGCCTGGAACATGCTAAAATGCGCGGCGCCAATATCCTGGCGGAAATAATCGGTTATGGCGCAACCGCCGATTCGTTCCACGTCACCCAGCCACTAGAAAGCGGCGACGGCGCGGCTAAAGCCATGCAGATGGCGCTGAAAAGGGGCAATATTCAGCCGGAAGAAATTGACTATATTAACGCCCACGGTACCTCTACCCAACTCAACGACGCCATGGAAACAAAGGCTATTAAAACCGCTTTTGGCAATTACGCTTATAAAGTACCGGTCAGCTCTACCAAGTCCATGACGGGGCACCTCATCGGGTGCGCCGGCGCTCTGGAACCGGCCATCTGTATTATGACGATACTAAACGGAATAATACCCCCCACCATTAATTACGAAACCCCCGATCCCGTCTGCGACCTAGATTACGTGCCCAATGTCGCCCGCAAGAAAGACGTTAAAACAGCCCTGACCAGTTCGTTCGGTTTTGGCGGGCACAATTCTGTTATTATATTAAGAAAATACTCCGAGGCATAAACTTGAGTCACTGCCGCTGGAACCTAATGCCGCCGGTGTCAGTCCTTCCCGGTAAGGAAGGCTTTTCCGATTATTCTCCCCTGCTCATCCAGCTATTGCATAATCGCGGTGTAGACCGCCTGGAAGATTTCCCTTCATTCCTCGCCAGCGACCGCTCTTTAGTGGCCGACCCGTTTCTCTTTAACGACATGCAGAAAGCGGTGAACCGGATTAAACAGGCGTTAGACAAAGGCGAGACCATCGCCATTTACGGCGACTTTGATGCCGATGGCATTACCTCCACCGCTCTGCTCGTCCAGGGACTAACGCTTTTAGGTGGGAAAACCGTCCCCTATATACCCCACCGCCAGACGGAAGGTCACGGGTTAACGTCCCCGGTGCTGAAAAAGCTGCAGGAACAAGGCGCTAGCCTCGTCATCACCGTGGACTGCGGCATCACCGATGTCGAAGAAGTGAAAACAGCCATGGAGACGGGGCAGGATATCATTATCACCGACCATCACAGCCCGCTGGATAAAATCCCCGCGGCGCTGGCGGTAATCAATCCCAAGGTTGGCAGTCAATATCCTTCTACGATTCTGGCGGGGGTCGGGGTGGCTTTTAAGCTGCTGCAGGGATTATTCCGGACGCTGGGTAAAGAAGACCAGCTAAACGTCGTCATGGACCTCATAACTATCGGCACTATCGCCGATATGTCTCCGCCGCTGGGTGAAAATCGTTACTTCATCAAAGAAGG
>CAIWTG010000116.1 GCA_903915565.1 uncultured Chloroflexota bacterium | reverse complement strand
TTGGACCTCCCTGATGGCAGAAGGCAGAAAGTTATGAAAGAAAATGAAATGGTTTATTGCGGTCTCGTGTGTGCTGAATGCACCGCATATATCGCCACTTTGAAAAACGATGATAAACTGCGCCAGGCAACTGCGGAGAGGTGGGCCAAACAGTACAACATCCCCGTGATGAAAGTCTCTGATGTTAACTGCACCGGCTGTGATTCTACGGGTGTGAAAATGGGTCATTGCGCCACGTGCCAGATACGCACATGCGTTAAAGAAAAAGGCTTGAAAAACTGCGGGTATTGTGTAGATTATCCGTGCGCCCAACTAGAGTTCGTTATTAAGCACTATCCAGTCGCCAGAGAGAGATTAGACGCTATAAAAAAGGGGAAGAAATAACCCATGCCGGATATTAGAAAAGTCCGCCGTCGCATTAAGGGCGTCCAGAACATCGCCAAAATCACCCGCGCCATGGAGATGATTGCCGCATCTAGAATGCGTAAAGCGCAGGAACGCGGCCTTGCGGGACGGCCGTATGCTGAAAAAATCGAGCAGGTCATCGCCGACCTTTCGGCTCTGCCCGATATTGGCCAGCAGCACCCGCTCTTGGATAAAAGAGAGGTAAAGAAAATCGGTGTGGTGCACATCACCCCGGATAGGGGATTATGCGGGGGGCTTAACGCCAGCCTCAACCGCCAGCTGGCTAACTTCATCCTCCAGCAAAAAGTGCCCGTCGAAGTTATTGCCGTCGGGCGTAAGGGACGGGAATTTTCAGTCCGTAATTCCTGTTCTTTGTGTGCCGAGTTTACTCATATGAGCGATAAGCCGTCTTACCTGGATACCCTCCCGGTCTCCAATATCGTTATCCAGGAATACACCGAGGGCATTATTGATATGGTCTTTGTATCCTACGCCGGGTTTGTCTCCACGATGGTGCAAAAACCGGTGATGAAGCAATTATTACCCGTCCAGCCGGCGTCAATCCCCGGCGGGCAAAACGTTGATTATATTTATGAACCAGGCGCTGCGGAGGTTTTGGATGGTCTGCTGCCGCGCTTTGTGGAAATGGAAATTTACCACGCCATCCTGGAATCCATCGCCAGCGAACAGTCGGCGCGCATGGTGGCGATGCGCAGTGCCACCGATAGCGCTAACGAGCTTATCGGCGATTTAACCCTGCTCTATAACAAAGCCCGCCAGGAATCCATTACCCGCGAGCTTTTGGATATTACCGGGGGCGTGGTGGCGCTGGAATAATTATTTACTACCATTCCGGCGAAAGCCGGAATCCAGGGGGTAGGGTGGGGCAAATAACACCTCCTCTCCCTTGAAGGGAGAGGTAATGGTGAGGGTGAAGAGATAAGGCAAAAAGTATTGGAAAAAGTAGTGAGGTCTATATGGCAAAAGGAAAAGTGACTCAAGTAATCGGCACGGTAGTAGACGTCGAGTTCCCGCCCAACCAGCTGCCGGCGCTCTATAACGCCTTAGAAATTAAAGTCGGCAAGGACAAAATCGTGCTGGAGGTGCAAGACCACCTCGGCAATAACTGGGTGAGGTGCCTCTCCCTTTCCCCCACCGACGGCTTGGAGCGCGGCGCGGAAGTTGTTGATACCGGCGCGGCTCTCAAAGTTCCGGTGGGACGGGCAACCCTGGGCAGGCTCTTCGACGTTATGGGCACGCCGCTGGATAACCTCGGCGAGGTGAAGGTTAAAGACCATTGGCCCATCCACCGCCTCCCGCCTTCGTTTGAAGAGCAGGAAACCCGCACCCAGGTTTTGGAGACCGGGCTTAAAGTCATCGACCTCATTGCGCCGTTCACCCGGGGCGGCAAAATCGGAGCTTACGGCGGCGCCGGCGTGGGTAAGACGATTATCATCCAGGAGCTCATCCGCAATATCGCCACCGTTCACAGCGGCTTTTCCGTTTTTACCGGCATCGGCGAGCGCTCCCGCGAAGGCAATGACCTCTGGCGCGAGATGAAGGAAAGTGGCGTTATTGAAAAAACGGTGATGGTCTTCGGGCAGATGAACGAGCCGCCGGGCGTGCGTCTCCGCGTCGGTCTAACCGGCCTCACTATGGCGGAGTACTTCCGCGACGAAGAAAAGCAGGATGTGCTGCTCTTTATTGATAATATTTACCGCTATACCCTCGCTGGCATGGAAGTCTCGGCGCTTTTGGGACGCATGCCTTCCGCCGTGGGCTATCAGCCCACCCTCGCCACCGAAATGGGCGAGCTTCAGGAACGCATTACCTCGACCAAGAAAGGTTCGATTACCTCATTCCAGGCTATTTACGTCCCCGCGGACGATTATACCGACCCCGGTGTGGCGACGACTTTCGGACACCTCGACGGCGTCGTGGCGCTGGAACGGTCTATCGCCGAGCAGGGCTTATATCCCGCCGTCGACCCGCTCACTTCTACCTCCCGCATCCTCGACCCCAATGTCGTCGGTGAGGAGCATTATCGCGTCGCCCGCGAGGTGCAGCGCGTATTACAGCGTTATAAGGACTTGCAGGACATCATCGCCATCCTTGGCATTGAAGAATTGAGCGACGATGATAAGCAGGCCGTCGCTAGGGCGCGCCGCATCCAGCGCTTCCTGTCCCAGCCCATGTTCGTCGGCGAGGCTTATACCGGCCGGCCTGGCAAGTACGTCAAAGTTGAGGACACGGTGCGCGGCTTTAGAGAAATTCTGGAAGGCAAATATGATGACCTGCCGGAGCAGGCTTTCTATATGGTCGGCGGCATTGAAGAAGTGGTTGAAGCCGCCAAAGCGTTAGGAGCAGGGAGCAATGCCTAGTCTGAAAATTGACATCGTTACTGCCGAACGTGTTGTTTATTCGGCGGAAGTGGATGAAGTAGTCGCCCCCGGTGTGGAGGGACAGCTTGGTATTTTACCCCACCACGCCCCCCTGATGACGACTCTTCAGGCCGGCGAGCTGGTAGTCAAGCGCGGCAATCAGGAAGAGAGCATGGCTATTTCTGGCGGCTTTCTGGAGGTGCGGCCCGACCGCGTTATCGTCCTGGCCGACCAGGCGGAACGCGCCGAAGAAATTGATATCGCCCGCGCCGCCGAAGCTCGCAAGCGCGCCGAAGAACGTTTGAAAACTAAAGAAACCGGACTTGACGAAGCCAGGGCGGAAGCCGCTTTACGCCGGTCCTTAATCAGGCTTTCTGTGGCGGAAAAATTCCAAAGACGCCGCAAGCTTTAAACTGCTCACTCCCTTTTACCATCCCGACGAAAGTCGGGATCCAGTTATCTTCGCCTGGTTGATTTTTCTGGTCAACCATTAAGGTCTTGATTCCAGGCAGGGATCCAGAAAGGGAGGGCGAAGCCCTCCCTTCATAAACCCCCTCTCCAAACAAGTAATCAATGGTATCTTAATATCTTGAGTTTGGAGAGGGCAGGGTGAGGTAACCACCTTCATAGTTCACTCCCACTACGGAAATCCGTCTTATTATAGTTCAATAAAAAACTTAGCCCCGATATATGTCGATATATCGGGGCTTTTTTTAGATTACATTTATTCTTTACGACTCTTCTTAGTTGGAAGAGCAGATGATTAACAGGTCGGGTGTTAGGGGCTTATTTACA
>CAIWTG010000115.1 GCA_903915565.1 uncultured Chloroflexota bacterium | reverse complement strand
TGCTTTATTAACC
This sequence comes from uncultured Chloroflexota bacterium, assembly GCA_903915565.1. Lineage (GTDB taxonomy): Bacteria > Chloroflexota > Dehalococcoidia > Dehalococcoidales > RBG-16-60-22 > RBG-13-51-18. Next base: position 2,600 of record CAIWTG010000115.1, on the reverse strand, counting down.
TCCTTGTTAAACATCGAAAGAAAAAAGTCAACATAAAGTGGAATTTAGCCATTTACATATTTTCTTGCCTTGTTATAATCTAACTAACATGCTGGAGATTTTTCTAGTTTAAAAATCAAGTAAAAGGAGGGTAACAAGATGAAGAGATTAGTGATATTAGCGGTGAGCATCTTTGCCTTGTCCTTATCGGTTTCAGCGCTTGCCTACGACATCAATGACCCGGTAGGGGATCAGATCGGGGAACGCACGTTTGATATCTACGGGATCAACATCTCATCGGCAGGCGGCAACCTGACCTTTGACATCTTTAGCAATTATCCGCAATCAGGGGATACCGTTGGCGGCTGGGCAACTTTTCCCGGAGACCTTGCGCTCTCTACGACCGGAAATACCGTAGGAAGTGTTTTTGATTATGGCGTTGCATTGACAACTCACGATGGTGTTACAGCCGGTAAATTATACGACAACGCGCAATGGAACCTCTCTAATCATTACGATCCTTCACCCGGTAGCTATTACTATGGTAAAGACCATATCGTCACCCTGAATTCGGGCGTATTCGTCGAGAACGCGACCTTTCAATGGATAACTCAGCCGGGCAGCCCGGATTACGATCTTCGGATAAGCATACCTGGTGCCAGTCTTCCTGACTTTAAGGGTGTTTATTACGCCTCGGCTACTTGCGCGAACGACTTCACCGTTGGCGCTGCTCCTGAGCCGATAAGCACAGTATTATTTATAACCGGCGGAACGGTATTATTGGTGAGACGTTTAACAAAAAAGAAAAAAGTTTAGGGAAATTACGGTGACAACCCCCTGTGTGGGGGTCCTATAGCAATTTGATTGCTGAGGATATACTTAATTCCGAAGAGGGTATAATGTCAGGAGTGATATTTTATCAATCCACGGAAGCGGGGAGTTAAAACTCCCCGCTTTTTTATTTAGCCAAGGGGGTGGCCATGTTGAAGCTGAAAGTGATGTTGGTGGCTGCGATGTTTGCTGCGGCCTTGACGATTTTTGCGACCGGCACGGCATTAGCCGATAACCTTTCCCCAATCGCAGATGCGCCGACTTATAGCGGGTCAGGCTCCGCAGATACTAATTTTAATGCTTTTGGCAAAGGTCTGGATAGCGAGCTGTGGACAGGTAATTACTCCGCAGGTGCAACCCCCGCCATAGGCATGAACGGACCCGCCGATACGCGCAGCTATCTGAAATTTGACCTTTCATCGTATTCGGCGATCCAGTCAGCTTCTCTATGGTTATATAGAGGCGGTAATTATAACGGCCAATCCGACGTGACTGCATATGGCACTTCTAATAACTGGATAGAAAAAGGTATAACATGGAATACTCAGCCCGATCTAGAAACACCCGGCGGCACAACGAATGTCGGGGGATCGCTTGGTACGACGCTTGGTTGGTATTCGTGGGACGTATCTTCTTTAGCTAATGCGGCAGCGGGCGGAGATTTTTCTTTGGCATTAGCTTCATCTTTAACAGGCGTAGGGCAAGTATATTATCAGAGCGAGACCGGGACCGGTAACGGCCCTTATCTTAGCGTTACAGCAGGCGCTACAGCCGTTCCCGAGCCGGTAAGCACAGTCTTGTTCGTAATCGGCGGCGCGACGCTGGCAGCGCGGAGATTGCGCAGGGGATAAAAGTCAGTAAAAAGCGGAATCAGCCAATTTACATATTCTCCCGCTTTGTTATAATCTAGAGATACATTTCAGAGGTTTCCTCATTAAAAGGAGGGTAGTAAGATGATGAAGAGATTAGTGACGTTAGCGGTGGGCATCTTTGCCTTGTTCTTAGCGGTTTCGGCGAGCGCCGACCAGATAAGCTTTATCTGGGATACCAGTACAGGCGAGACGCTCCAGGGAGTTGACGGCAATACCAGCGGGTGGTCGAATGGTGGCAGTAATTTAGTAAATCTTGGTACGTCCAATTGGAGTCTTTTAGGGGGTACCGCCGGAGTCGTTGCCGATGACGGGAAGATATTGACGCAGCAGGGCCCGCGTGGCCTCGGCATAGCGGGCGGCGATGACTGGGAAATAGACAGCTATAATGGCGTCGAGAAACTTGCTATAAATTTTAACCAGCCGACATACCTGAATTCATTCGAAGTGAGGTCGCTTTTCTATGAGGATGGCCACAACGAAAAAGGCGCAGCCAGTTTCTTTCTCGGCGATAACAATATTTTTACCCAGCAGCTGGTCGGTGTTGAAAATCTAAATACGCCGGGCGCAAAAGGGATAGCCGATTATTCCTACGCCCAGCCATATCTTATTGATAAGATCGTCTTCGATGTCCCGACTGGCCATCAGTATACTTCCTGGAGCGAGTTCGATGTGGCGAAATTGGATGTCACTTCGGTACCCGAGCCGGTTTCTACGGTCCTATTCCTCACAGGTATCGTGCCGTTTGCTGTAAGGAAGTTGCGCAGGAAGTAATTTTTGTGAAGAAGAAGGCCGTTTTAATTTTGATGGCCGTGGTGTTTATCTCCGGGATAGCCGGGAGGGTGTCAGCAAGCGTCTGGGACCAGTTGTTCCAGCAGTCGAGCGCGGAGAGCTATAAAGGCCATCAGGTTGGTTCTTTTG
>CAIWTG010000114.1 GCA_903915565.1 uncultured Chloroflexota bacterium | reverse complement strand
TCTCGCTGAGCTTTAAGTCATCGTAGCCCAGCGCCAGGAAATAGGCGACCTGGTCATTCGCCGGCCAGCGCGCGTGGGCGGCTTCCAGGACTCGTACGGCCTCGGGTGTGCGGCCGGCTTCGGTCCAATAGTAGCTCAAGCGCAGGCTCAGCGCCGGATCGTCGGCGAGGGCCGCGCTGTTTTTTTTCAGTCGTTCTAGCCACATGTGATTATATATCACCTTTTAAAACAAAAGTCAACAAATACCCTTTTTGGGGTATTTCATTCACTAATATCGTATGTAATACTGCTGTTAACTACGAGTTGCTTATCGTATTTGATATGAAAACTAAAAAATCGATTCGGCTAAGCATTGAACACCTTTCGCTTAGTTTCGGTGGTGTACAAGCGCTTTCTGACGTCAGTCTTGAAGTAAGAGATGGCGAGATACTTGCTATCATTGGACCGAACGGCGCAGGTAAAACTGCCCTCCTCAACTGTATTAACGGCTTCTACAAACCGCAAAAAGGCGAAATCTGTTTTGATGGTAAAAGAATTACGCGGATGCGTCCCGATAAATTAGCCAGGCTCGGTATCGGTCGGACTTTCCAAAATATTGAGCTCTACACCGGCCTTAGCACACAGGATAATATAATGGCTGCCCGGCATGTATTGATGAAGCAAAACTTCATCACTGGGGCTATCTATTTTGGTTGGGCACGCCGTGAGGAAATTGAACATCGCCGCATTGTTGAAGAAATAATCGATTTTTTGGAAATCCAGTCCATCAGGAAACAGGTGGTCGGTGCGTTGCCTTATGGAATGCGTAAACGCGTCGAGCTTGGGCGTGCACTGGCGCTAGAACCACAAGTCCTGTTACTAGATGAACCCATGGCGGGAATGAATCTCGAGGAAAAGGAGGACGTTGCTCGCTTTATTATTGATGTTTATGAAGGGCAGGGAGAAACCTATCCGGACACTCCGGTATTAAAGAACGGCATTAAAAGCATTATTCTTATTGAACATGACATGGGCGTCGTGATGGATATTGCCGATAAAGTGATAGTCCTCGACTTTGGGCATAAAATAGCCGAAGGAACTCCAGCTGAAATTAAAGCTAATAGCAAGGTGATAACGGCTTACCTGGGCGAAGACATTAAGGCATGATCGTGACTTAAAAAAGAAAGACTTATAAATGTTACACGTTAATAATATCGAAGTTGCTTATATGGGTGTTATCAAGGTTCTCCACGGAGTATCTCTGGAAGTTGATGACGGTAAAATCGTGACACTTATCGGGGCCAATGGCGGCGGCAAGACAACGACACTTAAATCAATATCCGGATTATTAAAGACAGAGGAAGGTGAAATTACCAGCGGTACTATTGAGTTCGACGGCGAAAGGATTGATAAATACCACCCGGAACGCATCGCCGCGCTTGGTATTTCACAGGTTATGGAAGGCCGAAAGGTTTTAGCCCATCTTACCGTAGAGGAAAATCTTAACATCGGTGCTTACCGTCGTAAAGACCGCTCTGGTGTTAAAAGTGATTTGGAAATGGTTTATCAATACTTCCCTGCACTTAAGGACTTTCGTCGCCGCACCAGCGGTTATCTTTCCGGCGGTGAACAGCAGATGTTAGTTATCGGCCGGGCGATGAT
>CAIWTG010000113.1 GCA_903915565.1 uncultured Chloroflexota bacterium | reverse complement strand
TTGTATTGTTATTATCTATAATATCGCCAATTGGCACATTTGCGGGACAAAGTAACGATGACGATTAAGACAAGAGTGTTTGAAATGGCTAATGGGAGATATCACAATCTCTCGGCTTTAGCCAGGGCAATGGGGTTATCCGTCAGCCAGATTTACCGCGTCCGCGAAGGCAAGCGCGGCATCAATGAGAAATTCATCGTCGGCGCCAAAAAGGCTTTCCCCGACCGCAGATTAGACGACCTGTTTTACTTTCCCAAGAGTAGAAATAGTTAAAGTCATTAAATAGTGTCTTCCGGCGATTTTTCTTTTGTTTCTTCTTCCGGTTCGAGTTTGCGCAGTGATTCCTGGTTTTCCAGCCGGTCTACATATAACACACCATTGAGATGGTCAATTTCGTGTTCCAGCGCTTGAGATAAAAGCCCTTCCCCTTTAATACGGATTTCCTTGCCGTTGATATTCAACCCTTTGGCGGTTACGGCTTCCGCGCGGTATATCTCGCCGATATAGCCGGGGATACTCAAGCACCCTTCGTTAACGAGCCGCTGGCCTTTGCGCCGGATTATCTCGCCGTTGATTAGCACGATGTCTTTGTTTTTTGCTTCGGCATCTTCTTCATCCGGCAGACAGATAACGGTAATGCGTAAAGACACACCGACCTGCGGCGCGGCCAGCCCTACCCTGCCGGGTTCGGCGTGCAGCGTTTCGCGCATATCGGTAACAAGCTTTTTTATAGATTTATCAATACTGGTGACCCGCCTGGTTTTCTTACGCAGGATAGGGGCGGGCACAGTGATTATCGGCAGGACGGCCATAACGTCTCCTTCTCTTTTTAGTTTACTGAATGAGCCCCACCGGGTCAATATCCACTGCCCAGCCATGCCCAAAGTCCAGCGGCGACAGAAAAGCAGACAGGTTTTGCCCGCGTATAATCAGCTGCCAGCGATACCGGCCGCGCAGGCGATGGATAAAAGCGGGCGCCGGCCCGATGATGCCAATGCCGGCGATGCCGCGGGCGTTACTTTCATCAATTAACGTCTGGCGCATCTTTTCTGTTTCGCGCTGGCAGACAGCATCATTGGTATGGGTAAAGACCAAGCGGGCGAGTTGGGAAAAGGGGGGATTATTCAATTGCCTTCGGTAGTTAATTTCCTGTTCGTAAAAAGCAGCGTAGTCGTGGCGGGCAACTGCCTGGATGGCGTAATTTTCCGGGGCAAAGGTTTGGATAATGACTCCGCCCGCAGCAGAACCCCGCCCCGCCCGACCCGCCACCTGGCTTAACAGTTGATAGGTCCGCTCGCCGGCGCGGAAGTCCGGCAGATTAAGGCTGGTATCGGCGTTAACGACGCCCACCAGCGTCACCGATGGAATATCCAGTCCCTTGGCGACCATTTGTGTGCCGATGAGCACGTCCGCCTTGCCGCTACGGAACTGGTGCAGGATATCTTCGTTGGAAACTTTACCGGCAACGGCATCGCTGTCCCAGCGCAACTGCCGGGCGCGCGGAAAGGTAAGCCTTACTTCCTGCTCCAGCTTTTGTGTGCCGGCGCCTAAAAACTTTAACTGGCGGTTGCCGCAATTGGGGCAGGTTGACGGCACAGGCATTTTAGAGTTGCACTGGTGGCAGATTAAAATATCATCGTTAATATGGTGAGAGAGAGGCACATCGCAGCGGCGGCAGCGCAATACATAACCGCAGCGGCGGCATTGTATATAATAAGAACCTCCCCGCCGATTTAAAAATAAAATTGCCTGATCGCCGGCGGCAACGGTTTTATTGATAGCCTGCCCTAAAGACCGGCTGAACAGGCTGCGGTTGCCCGCTTTTAGCTCCGCCCGCATGTCCACGACCTCCACCTGCGGCATCGTTGAACCGTGAACGGCACGCTGCGGCAGCTCAAGCAATTTGTATTCGCCATTTTTCGCTTTGAAATATGTTTCCACATCCGGCGTGGCGCTGCCGAGGACGACGACCGCACCGATGAGTTCGGCCAATTTGATAGCCGCGTCGCGGGCATGGTAATGCGGCGGGGAATCCTGCTTATAGGTCCACTCGTGTTCTTCGTCAATGATAATCAGGCCGAGGTTAGGCTGGGGAGCAAATAAAGCGCTGCGCGAACCGATAACGACGTCGCACTCGCCGTTCTGGATACGCCGCCATTCGTCAAACTGCTCTCCCGCGGTAAGTCGACTGTGCAGTACGCCAACGCGACCGGGGAAGCGCGCGGCAAAGCGCTCGATGGTTTGGGGCGTTAGAGAAATTTCCGGCACCAGCACAATGCCTTTTTTCCCATGCTTTAACGCTTCGGCTAAAGACTGCAAATAAATTTCCGTCTTGCCGCTGCCGGTGACGCCATGGAGCAAAAATACCTGCGATGTTTTATCGTTTTTATCTAACGCCGTCTTGATGGACGAAAAAGCGGTCTGCTGGTCGTCTGTCAGGTCTAGAGGTAAGGAAAGGTTAATTTCATAAGAGGACAGTGGTGACCGCCTGACTTCCATCGTTTGCCAGGTAATGAGTCCCAGTCGCTCTAAAACATTGGCGGCGGCTTTTTCTACGCCTGTTTGACGTCGGACTTCCGCCCACGATAAAGAACGGGGCTGTTCTTTAAGAAAGTCGTAAAGCTTTCGTTGCTTGGCTGTGAGTTTGGCCGGTGCATCTTTGTTTCTCGCCAGACTGATATATAATTCGCTTTTAGGTTTGACCCTGACCGGCGCTAGTTCATAACTCCGACTAAGCATTCCCTGTCGGACCATCTGCGAAACTAAGGCGGCGCCTTTTTTCTTGCCGAGCGCTTTTTCGATGACTCTTTGTTCGACTCTGTTTTTGGCCAGAGTAAAAACTTTTTGCTGTTCATCATCACGGGAAGCAACATCAATATCGGGTCGAGCCGTTTGAATAAAACTTAGAGCCTTGCGTTCGAAGGAAGGGGGGAGCATTAATGCTACCGCGCTGAAAAGCGGCGAAAGATAATAGTCGGTAATCCAGCGGGCGAGGGAAATCTGTTGGGGCGAAAGCGGCGGGACCGACGCGATGATGCCAAGGATTTCACGCGTGTCTTCTACAGCGGGGAGGGGCGTGAGTTCCATAACGACGCCCTGGAGGACTTTTTCGCCGAAAGGTACCAGCACCGCTTGACCGGCGCGGATATCCAGCCCATCAGGGATGGCGTAACTAAAAGTCCGGCGCTGGGCAACCGGCGAATTGACACTGACCTCGGCGTATCTCATCCCAGACTCCAGTGAGGATATTCAGGACCCAGCTCTAATTTTTTATCTAAAACCTTAGGCCTTAGGTTCTTCTTTTTTCTCGTCTTTGGTTGGTTCGGCAGGTTTTTCCGCTTTAGGCGCTTCTTCTTTCTTCTCGGCGACCGGCTTGGCTTCTTCTTTCTTTTCTTCCTTCTTGGCTTCCGGCGCTTTGGCTTCGGCAGCTTTTTCTGCTGCCGCGGCTACTGCCGCCTCGTCCATGATAGGTTCAACCTCTTCTTCCGGCTCGGATTGGAGAAGTTCATCGCCGACCTGTTCCCTGATTTTTCTTTCGACGCGCTTAATCTTGCGGCGGGCTTCCTTGCCGCTAAGACTGCGGAGGTAGTAAAGGCGTGAACGGCGGACCTTGCCCTGCCGGACAATAACGACTTTTTCCACCAGCGGCGAGGTCATGGGGAAAGTGCGCTCCACGCCAATGCCAAAGGCGACATGTCGGACGGTATAGCTAGCGCCGTGACCACCCCGCTCTATTTTAATGACGACGCCCTGGAAAACCTGAATCCTTTCCTTATCGCCTTCAACGATTTTGGTGCTGACCCGCACCGTATCGCCGGCCTGGAAATCAGGCATCTTCTTCTTTTTTACCTCAAGTAAACGTGAAACATCCATGTTAAGACTCCCTATCTATCATTAATCTTTTTTATCCGTATGCATCATGCGCCTTACCAAGCGCTTATCTTCCGTACCGAGGTCGGCTTTGTCCAACAGCTCGGGGCGCTTTTCCAGCGTCCGCTTAATAATTTGTTCCCGCCGCCACTTGGCTATCTGGGCGTGATTGCCTGAAAGCAGAATCTCCGGCACCTGGTAGCCCCGGTATTCCGGGGGACGGGTGTACTGAGGATATTCTAGCAGACCAGTGGCATGAGAGTCATCTAGGGGCGACTCTTCCGAGCC
>CAIWTG010000112.1 GCA_903915565.1 uncultured Chloroflexota bacterium | reverse complement strand
GGATAAACTCACGTTTGTGGACGCCAGTGGGGCTCATATGTTAGCTTTCTTAATTATCTTCCTGGGCGCTATCATCGTCGCCACCATAATCGGCGCTCTCATCAGGATGCTATTGAAAGATACACCGTTTGGTGTGATAGATAAAATCGGCGGCGCTGTTTTAGGGCTGCTTTCGGGCGCCATTTTCATCGGGGCGATACTGGCGATTTATCTGAAATACGTCGGCCCCACTCAGGTTATCACTTCTTCACCTGTATCGTTATTCCTGGTAGATAAATTCGGCATCGTCCTGGGACTGCTTCCGTCCCAATTCGATACCATAAAGAGTTACTTTTAGTAATCGGAAAAAAGCTGGAACAATCTCATTTGTTTTAAGTGGGACTAATTTAGAAACGATAATAGCGGGGTCAGGCGCTTAAGCCGCCCCGCTATTAGTTTGATATGATGTGATATGCCCTGTTATTTCTTGGGGTGGGCAGGGTCGGGTTGGGGAGCGTCAACCGGGCAGATTTCTGCGCATTTGGGAGAATCGTGAAAGCCTACGCACTCCACACACTTGGCAGGGTCGATTTTGTAAGCAGTCTCGCCCTCGCTGATTGCGTGCACCGGGCATTCCGGCTCACAGGCTCCGCAGCTGATGCACTCATCCGTAATTTTATACGCCATGTCTTTCCTCCTGAATTTATCCTTGAAAATTATTAGTGGACAGGAATGTGTCCTGGAAATTTCACTTCTTGCCGATACCTTTTTTCTTCAAGGCTACGGCCACATGTTTAGGAACCAGTTTGGTAATATTGCCGCCCAGACTGGCAACTTCTTTCATCAGGCTGGCACTAAGGAACTGGTATTCCTGGCTGGCCATAAAGCAGACGGTCTCCAACCCCGGCGAAAGCATCTGGTTCATCATCGCCATTTCAAATTCCCACTCGAAATCGCCAATCATCCTCAACCCGCGTACCAGCACCTGGGCTTTTATATCTTTGGCGAATTCTACAGTGATATTGGTATAAGGCTTGACCACAACCTTGGGTAGGTGAGCAACGGCTTTTTGCGCCATCGCTACCCGTTCGTCGATGGAAAACATGAGGTTTTTTTCCGGGGTGGCAAAGATGCCGATAACGGTTTTATCAAAAATTTTGGATGCCCGGGTGGCGATATCGATATGCCCGTTGGTGATGGGGTCGAAGCTGCCGGGGTAAAGCGCGATAATCACAAAGCCGCCTCCTTTTGGTATATAGCAATGGCGCTATCGCCGTGCCGGGTTTCCTTAACAACGCGAAGCGTACCGTATCTCTGGTTAAGCGGCAGACGCGAAGAATGGCTCACTACCAGCGTCGTCTTGGCGCCGACTAAACGGGATGCGGCCAGCTGCATAATAATATCTCCGGTAGTGGGGTTGGCGTAGGGTGGGTCCATCAATATGATATTGTACTCCTTATCAAGAAAACCGAGCGCTTTTTCCACCCGGCTGCAAAATACGCTGGATTGTGATGTTAGCTTCGTATTTGCCAGATTTTCTTTAATTATAGCACAACACTTACGTTCGCTTTCAACAAAGTCCACCCACCCCGCCCCCCGGCTTAACGCCTCGATGCCCAGCGCCCCGCTGCCGGCAAAAAGGTCCAACACCAGCGACCAGTCATCAACCATGTTCTCCAGGATAGAAAAGATTGCCCCACGCATGAGGTCGGTAACCGGGCGTGTTTGCGTGCCGGAGGGGGCTTTAAGGTGGTGACCTTTTAGGTTTCCTGTAATAACTCGCATACGTCGGTAATCACATTACCAATTATAGGATAGACAGGGGAGCTTTTTTTGTCAAACAAAAGGCTGCGGGTTTTATCCCGCAGCCTTACCTTGCTTATGGTATATGCTCGCTAAGATTAAATAAAGTGTCGTTGTTTAGGCTGTTCTTGTGTATATGGGTTCGGCGTGGTGCCGCCAATTTTCCTATGGCTGTTCAGCGGGCGCCGCAGGAACGAAGGCATATCAAGCTCTTCTTCGGTCTTCATATTCTTGAGTATCTTGGTGAGCTCTTCGTCTTCGCGATTTATTCTGCCCATATTCATCTTGGCTTTGAAGCCGGTGGCGATGAGGGTGATGCTGACTTCCTGTTCCATCGATGGGTCGTTAGCGACGCCGAAGATAATATTGGCTTCCGGGTCGACGGCTGCTTTAATAATATCGGCAGCCTGGTTGACCTCGAACAGCGATAAAGTACTGCCGCCGACGACGTTGAAGAGGACGCCCTTCGAGCCTTCGATGGAAACCTCGAGCAGCGGGCTGGCGAGCGCTTCTTTAGCCGCATCAATGGCGCGGTTCTGGCCGGTGCCTCGGCCGATGGACATCCAGGCCGGGCCGGCATCCTTCATAATTGCCTTGACGTCTGCGAAGTCCAGGTTAATCATGCCGGGTGTGGTAATCACTTCGGCAATTGCCTGGACGCCGTGCCGCAGGACATCGTCTGCCAGCCTGAAGGCGCTGTCAACACCGGTCCTATTGTCGCAGAGGGCTAACAGCCGGTCGTTAGGAATGATGATTAACGTATCGACTTTCTCAACCAGGTTTTGAATACCTTCCTCGGCAGTTTCCATGCGGTGCTGGCCCTCAAAATCAAAGGGCTTGGTGACCACCGCAATGGTCAGCGCGCCGCTGGCTTTGGCGATTTCGGCAACGATTGGGATTGAACCCGTACCGGTGCCGCCGCCCATGCCGGCTGTGACGAACACCATGTCCGCCCCGGCAACGATTTCCCGCAATTCCTCACGGGTTTCTTCGGCAGCTCTTTGACCAACATGATGGTCGCCGCCGGCGCCAAGCCCCCTCGTTAGCTTCGGGCCGAGCTGGACGCACATCGGCGCCTCACATACAGCCAGTGCCTGGGCATCGGTGTTCATCGCAATGAACTCGACGCCCTGGATGTTCTCCCTCACCATCCGGGTGATGGCATTGCTGCCGCCTCCGCCTAAACCGATTACTTTAATCTTAGCTGGGTTAGCTACAAAACTTGTTCTAGCCATGTCATCCTCCTTTTTAGGATGTTTCCTTTATCGACACTTTATCCGAATAATTTCTTAAGTTGCGCTGCAAGTTTGAAGATGTTTCCCGGGAACCCACCACCTCTATTATGACCCTTGCTGTGGTATTTGCTGCCCCAGAGCAGCAGTCCGACACTGGTGGCGTAGGCCGGGTCCTGGAGCATGTCACCGATGCCGTAAGTATTAGTAGGAACGCCGATTCTTACCGGCATCCCGAGCATTTCTCTGCCGCGCGCCGCCAGACCGCTCAGGTTAGCGGTGCCGCCAGTGAGCACCAGACCGGATGGCACCAGCTCTTCGTAATTCGAGTTCGGCATTTCCATCACGATGAGTTTAAGAATTTCCTCAGTTCTGGCTTTGATAATGTCGCACAGGTCCTGATAGGAAACGCCGTGTCCATCCTGTGAGATTGCCGGGCTGGTATCGCCCTTCTTTTTATTTTCGTAAACGGGCATGACGCTGCCGTATTTCTTCTTCATTTCTTCGGCTATTTCAAAAGGTAAACCCAGACCGATAGCTACGTCGCGGGTTAACTGGTAGCCGGCTACCGGCAGAATCGAGGTATGCCAGATGCTGCCCTCTCTAAAGATTGCCACGTCCGTAGTGCCGCCGCCGATGTCCGCCATGATAACGCCTACCTGTCTTTCGTCTTCAGAAAGAACAGCTTCGCTGCTGGCTAAAGGCTCCAGGACGAGGTCTTCAACATCAATCCCCATACTGCGGATGCATTTTACAAGGTTCTGGATGGAAGTGACCGCCGTCGTTATAACGTGGGTTTCGACGTCCAGGCGGAAGCCGTGCATCCCCACCGGGTTTTTCACGCCCGGCTGGCCGTCTACCGAGTAGCTGCGGGGTATTACGTGCAGCAGCTTCCGGTCGCTAGTCGTCTTGACCAGCTGTGCGGAGGTCAGCACGCGTCTTAGGTCGCCCGGGTGGACGACTTTATCGCCGCGGGTTATCGCCACCACGCCGTGGTTGTTGCTCGAGGTTACGTGACGACCCGTCACGCCGATGTACGCCGTTTCCACTTTAAAGTTGCTGGTCTGTTCCGCTTTTTTCACCGATTCGCGGATGGAGTCCCTGGCTTCATGGATATTTACCACCAGACCTTTATGCAATCCTTTGGAGGGGGCGATGCCTACGCCTACAACACGGGGCACCCCATCAACGATATCTGCCATGATGGTGCATATCTTGGTAGTACCGACATCAATCGAAGTTATAACATTACTCTTTTTCATATTGCCTCCTCAAATAAACCGGGTTGTTTTAATTCTATTGTTATCTGCTTATTAATATTAACGTTAATGACCTCCTTTGGATTTTACGCCGCCAGGAGAATAATTTTAGATTTTTGTAAAATAACCGGCCGGAGCCAAGCCGTGGATTTGGCAATAGTAACAAAATGATGGCCGCTCGTGATGGCATAGTTGTCGCTGTGCGATACGATGCACTCGACGGCTCTAAGTTTAGCGCTGCGGCTGCGCGGATTATTCTTAATTTCCGTCTCCGTCGCGATAATAACTTTGCGGTTGAGCAGCTTTAAGCGGGGAGTATGTCCGCAGATGCATACCGGGGTGTGCGGCGGGCAGATGCATTCACGGGCTTCCTGGTGCATGAACTGCTTAACGATGCGGTCTTCCAGCGAGTGATACGAAATCACGACCAGCCGGCCGCCGTGTCCCAGCAGGTCGATTGACTGCTTTAAAGTGGATTCTAAATATTCCAACTCGTGGTTGACCGCGATGCGCAGTGCCTGGAAGGTTTTTGTCGCGGGATGAATCTTGCCCTTCCGGCCTATCGTCTGCTCAATCAGCTTCGCCAGCTGGAGCGTAGTGGTAACGGGGCGTTCTTTAATTATCGCTCTGGCGATGCGGTAGCTCTGGCTTTCTTCGCCGTAAGCCCGGATAATCTGGGCGAGTTTAGCTTCGGAGCTGTTGTTTACGATATCGGCGGCGGTCATTTTCTGGTCGGGATTGAATCTCATGTCCAGCGGGGCATCGTGCTGGAAACTAAAACCGCGGTCGCCGCTCAATTGCAGTGACGAAAGACCCAGGTCAATGAGAATGCCGTTAACTGGGAAAAACTTTAATTTGAGGCAAATAGCTTGCAGATTGACGAAATTTTCGTTCACCAGCAGGGTGTACTCTTTATACACCTGAAGCCGCTCTCGGGCGGCTTCCAGGGCAGTGGGGTCAGCGTCAATACCAAGCAGTTGGCCGCCGGGTGAACTCTTCTCTAAAATTGCCGCGGCATGTCCTCCGCCGCCGAGCGTGCAGTCCACGTAACGACCGCCCGGCTCAACGGCCAGGGCTTTTAACGATTCCTGTAACAGAACCGGCTTATGGCTGACGGTTGACTTACTTTCCATTGTTCTGCCTGCTCTCGATGGCGTGCCAGGCTTCCTGCCGGCTGGTTGCCATCTCTTGTTCCCACATGGCTTTGTTCCAAATTTCTAAGTAAGAATTGGCGCCGACTATTACGGCGTCCTCGGCAATCTGAGCATATTCGCGGAGGGGCGCGGGAATAGCCACGCGTCCCTGGGCGTCAATAATCGTGTTGAAGGCGGAAGCAAAAATAGCCCGATTCAATCTCCTGTTCTTTTGAGTAGGGAGCGGGTCGGTGATGAGTGATTCGGAAATATTTTTCCACTCTGCCACCGTATACGCGGTAATACAGCTTTCCGCGATAGAGGTCAGGATTATGCCATCCTTAAAGACATTACGGAATTTAGGCGGGATTGGCAGCCTGCCTTTTTCATCCAGTTTGTAATCAAATTCTCCGTAAAACATACTATTATCTATATTCTACCCTTAATTACCACAAAAATCTACTATTTCCCACGATTTACCATTTTAAACACAACTATACCCATTTGTCAAGTCCAAAATCGCTTTTTATAATATGTAGACTGAACTTGCGGTGTTTATAGCGGGGAATAGCCGAATTTACGTTCAAGAAATGGATTGTTGGTGCAGTCTAAAAGTGGAAATAAATAAGAACCGATGAATAGTACTAAATAGCTATCTGGCCATGGCCTTTTGTTTTAGCTCTTTTGGCATCCGTTCGATGGCATAGCGCAGGGCGGTACGGGGCATTACTTTTTTATTTTTCATGATGTAGTTCAATATCTCGTCCTGATGGTTGACAGCGGCTTCTTTTAACATCCAGCCGTAGCCTTTTTGCACCAGGTCGTCGGCGTCGGTTAATAAGATGTCGACTATTTCCAGGATATCTTTCAGGAATTTGCCCTGTTTGGCCGGGATTATCAAAGTCACGGCGGCGGCGCGGCGCAGCCACCTGTTGGGCGATTTTGCCCACTCTTTAAGGTTGCGCAGGTACTGCGGATACTTTTCCACCAGCGCCCCCACGCTATGATTACAGAACGTATCGCACTTAGCCCAGTTGTTGATGTATTTTTTCAGCCACCCTTCAAAGATAAAAAAGTCGCCCGGTTCATAAAGGAGATGGAGGCGGTAGGTCCATTCACACGCAATCACGGCTTCTTCGGTATAATTCGATTTAAACAATTCCTCGCATAGCCGGAATATCTCTTTTTTGCCCAGCGGCTTTATCTGCGGATAAAACACAGCCGCGATTTTTTGCGTTTTGGGGTTGCTGACGCCGTAAAAGACAACGTCCTCTTTGAAGAATCGTTTATAGGTGTTTTTGGTTCGTTTTCATCCGTC
>CAIWTG010000111.1 GCA_903915565.1 uncultured Chloroflexota bacterium | reverse complement strand
TTTTACAGACGCCGCCGGTTTGGGCACAGGCGCCACAGCCGTCACACCCCTTGATATCTTTATCATAAACGAGGTAAATGTCTGTCTCCGCGCCGGCTTGTTTCGCCGCCGCCAGTACTTCCTCTATCATAATCTGCGTGTTGCCGTCTTTGCGTGGGCTGCCGACGATTCCTAAGACTTTCATGTTATGTACCTCATTTGTCACTTGTCCCTTGTTATTTGCTACTTAATTTGATGGTGGGCTCGCCAGGGATCGAACCTGGGACCAAACGGTTATGAGCCGTCCGCTCTGCCGCTGAGCTACGAGCCCTCGTGGCTTTATCCTCCGCCCCACTGCCCCACATATTTTAACTTTTTAACCCTTTAATATCAAGCATTTCCGTTTGAATTAACTACGTAATAATTGTAAGATTAGTCTGTATGGTCGACTGGGAAGTAACCGCCACTACCGTCTATTGCGATGACGTTGATGATGAGGTCACTATCATTGTTTCCGGCAACGGCAATGTTAAGTGCACCGGCGCCCAAAAGTATGCACCTTCCCAAAAAGAGGCAGCCAGAGAGCTTAAAAAGAAAAGCCGGCAAAAAGGCAAAACGTTATTATGTAAAGATGCCTCATGCGCTAAATTAACCGGATATCGCGATGAATTGCTGAAAAAGAAATGACGACGACTAAAAAAGCTGCCCCCAAAAAGAAGATTGCCACTAAGGTCAGAATCAAGATAGACCACCTGTCTCTGTCCTTCGGCGGCGTTAAATCGCTTACCGATATCAGCCTGAATGTTCATGATAAAGAGATTCTGGCGATTATCGGGCCCAATGGCGCCGGCAAGACCTGCCTGCTGAACTGCATTAACGGCTTCTACAAACCCCAGCACGGCGAGATTACTTTCGATGGCAAACGCATTACCCGCATCCGCCCCGACAAAGCCGCCCGGCTGGGTCTCGCCCGCACCTTCCAGAACATTGAACTCTATACCGGCTTGAGTACGCTGGACAACATTATGGCTGCCCGCCATGTCCTGATGAAGCAGAATCCCATCACCTCCGCCCTCTACTTCGGCTGGGCGCATAAAGAAGAGATTGAGCAACGCAAGACCGTGGAAGACATTATCGATTTTCTAGAAATTGAATCCATTCGTAAGCAGACCGTCGGTGTCCTGCCTTACGGTATGCGCAAGCGCGTAGAACTGGGTCGCGCTTTAGCCCTGGAGCCGAAGGTTCTCCTGCTGGATGAGCCGATGGCCGGCATGAACCTTGAGGAAAAGGAAGACATCGCCCGTTTTATTATCGATATCTTTGAAGGCCAGGGTGTTACCTATCCCAACACCCCCGTCCTGCGCGATGGCGTTTCCTGTATTGTCCTGGTGGAACACGATATGGGCGTGGTCATGGACATCGCCGACCGTATTGTGGTGCTGGATTTTGGACGCAAAATTGCCGAAGGCACGCCGGAAGAAATTAAGAACAATCCTAAAGTTATCGCCGCTTATCTTGGCGAAGAAAAAAGATAG
>CAIWTG010000110.1 GCA_903915565.1 uncultured Chloroflexota bacterium | reverse complement strand
TACTTCGGATTTGAGGATGGCTTTCATGCAAATAAAAATATCGCTGGGCCTTACCTTGAGTTTGGAGGTGATTTTGTGGTTAACCTGTTTTTTCTTGCTGGTGCCCGCCAAAACAACCTCGGCGACGTTGTTCTTAATCGTCAATGAGCGGATATCCCTGGCGCTATGGATAATTCCCTGGGTAAATAAATGCCCGAAGACGAATTCTCTTTCCATGACGGACAGAATCATGGCGGTGGCGTAAGGCTTGCCCCCGATGCGGATGGTTAGGGCGGTCTCTTTAACCATATTCTCGGTGGCTTTTCTGGCACCGCCGTCAACCCGCGTAAATTCGACTTGCGTCAGGTTTTTGCTTTCCATTTCACTTCCCGACTACCGTGATGGAGTCTCCCGCCTTAACTTTACCGCCGTGAATTACTTTACCGAAAACCCCTTCCCGCGGCATAACGCAGTCGCCCACCTGCTGGCGGATGGCGCAGGAGGCGTGGCATTCTTTCCCTATCTGGGTTATTTCCAAAATCACGTCTTTGCCCGCTTTCACTTTGGTCCCGACCGGCAGGGCTGGCAGGTCGATGCCTTCGGTAGTGATATTCTCGGCAAAGTCGCCTGGTTTAAGAAAATCAAAGCCCTTGCTGCGCATTTTTTCAATACTCTCGATGGCCAGCAAGCTCACCTGCCGGTGCGTGGCGCAGTCAGCATGGGCGTCACCTTCCACTCCGTAGTTTTCTTTAACGGTAATTTCCGGGACGGATATTTTACTGATACCTTTCTTTTCGCTCTTGCACACCGCGATTATTTTAGCCATGATTCATTTCCCCTGTCTGATTATTCTGCCGCCGCCAATGACGGTATCGCCGTCGTAAAAAACCACCGCCTGCCCCGGGGTAATCGCCATCTGCGGCTTGGCGAACTTTACGCGAACGCGATTCTCGTCAATCCTGCTAACGATTGACGCCGCTTCCGGGTGGCGATATCTGACCCTGGCTTTAACTTTAGTCGGTTTTTCCGGCATTGGTTCTGTTATCCAATTCAAATTGTCGGCGATGAGTTCACTGGCGTAGGTTTCTTTTTTCGTTCCTACAATAATAGCATTTTTTTCGGGTTCAATGGCAATCACGTAAACCGGTTCGGCGGCGGTGACGCCCAATCCCTTGCGTTGGCCGATGGTATAAAACATGATGCCTCGATGCTCCCCTAATTTTTTACCGTGTGAATCCAATATCGGTCCTGTTTCTATTTTCCCCCGATAGTGTTCTTTTAAAAATCTGGCGTGGTCGTCATCTGTGACGAAGCATATTTCCTGGCTTTCGTGGCGGGCGGCAACGGGCAACTCTATTTCTTTGGCGATTTTCCTGACTTTATCCTTCGTCAGTTCCCCAACGGGGAACAGGCTGTACCCTAGTTGCTCCTGCGTCAGCCGGCAGAGGAAATACGACTGGTCTTTACGCTTATCCTTTCCCTTTATTAGCCGATATTTACCGCGGTTGGTTTTTTCAATTCTAGCATAATGCCCCGTGGCGAGGAAATCAGCCCCCAGCCCCTTAGCCTTTTCCCATAAAATACCAAACTTTATGTGCATATTGCACAAAATACACGGATTTGGCGTATTGCCCAGGCCGTATTCCCGGCAAAAGTCGTTAATGATAACCCGCTGAAAAATGCTCTGTAAATCAATAACGTGATGAGGAATTCCAAGATTATCGGCAACTTTACGGGCGTCGGCGATGGCATCCCGGCTCTTGGGATTATCCACCAGCCTCATGGTCACTCCGAAAACGTCATGTCCGGCCTGCTTAAGTAAAGCGGCGGCTACCGAAGAGTCAACGCCGCCGCTCATGGCTACGGCTATTTTCATGGATTGCTTACCTGCTATCTAGATTCCGCTGCCCTGGGAGAGGTCTTTTATCTTTTTCCCCGTTTCGTCCGGTTGGGTAGCGATGTTGTTTAGTTTTTCCAGTGCTTTTAGTCGTTCATCCAGCCTGTGATGGTCTTTAAGCATCAGCTTGAGCGCCTCGGCTACAGGGTCGGGCAGTTTGCCATGCTCCAGGTCGGCGGCTGCCGGTTGTGCTTGCTTGGAAACGACTCTGGCCGGAACGCCGACAACGGTAACGCCCGGCGGCACGGGCTTTATCACCACCGAACCGGCCCCGATTCTCACGCAGTCGCCGACGGTGATAGCGCCCAGGACGAATGCCCCGGCGCCGATTTCCACGTTATTCCCGATGGTCGGATGGCGTTTTTCTTTCTTGAGCGAGGTCCCGATGAGGCCGGCTCCCTGGTACATCAAAACATCGTCGCCGACTTCTGACGTTTCGCCAATCACTATCCCCGTTCCGTGGTCGATAAAACACCGCCGCCCGATTTTCGCCCCGGGGTGTATCTCGATGCCGGTGCAGAACCGCGCCGCGTTAGAGCCAAACCGCGCCAGCAGTTTGAGATGATGCGTCCAGAAAAAGTGGTTGATGCGGTGCGCCCAGATAGCGTGGAGACCGTTATAGCAAAAGATAATTTCTATGGTGCTTCTGGCCGCCGGGTCTTTGGCGAAAACGGTTTTAATATCTTCCCTTATAGTTCTAAACATTACTGCCTCGCCTGCTGTTTGTCCTGATATTTTAATTATACCCTAAATGTCGTGTCAATATGGAATAGGATTTTAAGTTTCTTCTTTGAAGTGCGCCCGTTTATTGTGTAGAATTAAGCCGATGGCCAGAGAATTGCGCAGCCTGCCGAGTATCGACAAAATCCTGACGGATGAACGCTTTAGCCGGACGGCTAAAAACTACCTGCACGACCTTATAGTGAATGTTATCCGCGAGGAGCTGGAAAGGCAGCGACAGTCTATTCAGTCTGGCCAGCCCGGCGACTCTTTAGATGTAATTATTGATAGTATAATAGAAAATTTGAACTCCGTCTTTACGCCGAGCCTGCGCCGTGTCATTAATGCCTCCGGCGTTATTTTACATACCAACCTTGGTCGCGCCCCGTTAAGTGAGGCAGCCATAGCTGCCATGGAAGAGGCTAGCCGCGGCTATTCAAACCTTGAATTTGACCTGGATAAAGGCGATAGGGGTTCCCGCCACGTCCACGTGGAAAACCTGCTGTGCCGCCTCACCGGCGCCGAAGCCGCGATTGTCGTTAACAATAACGCTGCGGCGGTGCTTTTAGGGCTGACGGCTTTACTTAAACGCAAAGAGGTCGTTGTCTCCCGCGGTCAGGCGGTGGAAATAGGGGGCGGCTTTAGAATCCCCGACGTTATGCGGCAGAGCGGGGCTAAACTGGTGGAGGTAGGGACGACTAACCGCACCTATGCCCGCGACTTTACGGAGGCAATTACCCCGGCCACCGGCGCGTTAATGCGCGTCCATTCCAGCAATTTCCGCCTGGTGGGCTTTACCAGCGAGGTCGCCCTGGAGGAGCTGGTAACTATTGCCAAAAAGAATAGCCTGTTGGTACTGGACGACGTTGGCAGTGGCACTTTGCTGGACACCACAACTTTTGGGCTTGCCCCGGAGCCGATGGTTCAGCAGAGCATTAAGGCGGGCGCTTCATTAGTCTTTTTCTCCGGCGATAAGCTTTTAGGCGGACCCCAGGCAGGTATCATCGTTGGCGAAAAGCAGTATATCGATAAATTAAAGCGACATCCCCTAGCGCGGGCGCTGCGCGTTGACAAGACACGTCTGGCCGGACTGGCGGCGACGCTTTTACATTATTTAAAAGATGAAGCCGTTGGGAAAATTCCCATCTGGCGGATGATTGCCGCCCCACTTAAGAACATTGAAAAGCGTGCCAATCTTTGGGCTAAAGCCTGCGACGCTAAAGTCATTGATGGCGAGACAATGGTTGGCGGTGGCTCTTTACCCGGCGGCAGCCTCCCCACCAAATTGGTGGTTTTATCGGGTGGTGGCGATCTCGCCAAAAAGCTTCGGCTTCAGGCGGTGCCTGTCATCGGACGCATAGAAAAAGACCGTCTGCTTTTGGACCCCCGCACCGTCCTCCCGGAAGAAGACGAAATTATCATCAAAGCCCTTTCCGACCTTACTGATAACTGATAACTGAAAACTGATAACTAAATAAACAGGAGTCTTTTTATGAGTGAAAAAGAAATCATCTTGCGCTATGGCTTCAATCCCCACCAGAAACCCGCTCGCATCTTTGCTAAAAAGGGCACGCTGCCCTTCAACGTGATTAACGGCGCCCCTGGTTATATCAATATGCTGGACGCCCTCAATTCCTGGCAGCTGGTTAGTGAGATTAAGCAGGCGCTCAAACTACCAGCGGCCGCCTCCTTTAAGCACGTCAGTCCGGCGGGTGTCGCGGTGGGCATACCCCTGACGGAAACGCTTAAGAGAGCCTATTTTGTGGATGATATGGAGCAGTCGCCGCTGTTGGCGGCTTACGCCCGGGCGCGCGGCGCCGACCGCGTTTCTTCTTACGGCGACTTCGTGGCTTTGAGCGATACGGTAGACGTCGCGACGGCTAAACTGATTAACCGTGAGGTTTCCGACGGCGTGGTTGCCCCGGGCTATGAAAAAGGCGCCTTAGATATCCTTAAAGCCAAGAAAAATGGCAAGTTCCTAATGATTGAGATGGATGCTGCGTACCAGCCGGAGGAAACGGAAATCCGCGAGGTCTTTGGCATCCAATTCGAGCAGAAGCGCAACAACGCTTTAGCCACCACCGACCTCCTGAAAAACGTCGTCACGCAAAAGAAAGACTTTCCCGCCGGCGCCATTCGCGACCTCATCATCTGCACTGCGGCGATAAAGTATACCCAGAGCAACACTATCGGCTTTGCGGTGGATGGGCAGGCCATCGGCATCGGGGCGGGACAGCAGTCGCGCATCCACTGCACACGCCTCGCTGCGGAAAAGGCCGACCGCTGGTTCTTGCGCCAGCACCCCACTATTCTTGACATAAAGTTCAAACCGGGCGTTTCCCGCGCGGACAAAAATAACGCTATTGATTTATACCTGCAGGAGCGGCTGAACAAATTTGAAATAGAGACGATGGAATCGGCCATGGTTAAAGTGCCGAAACAGATGACTTGGGAGCAAAAGAAGGACTGGCTCAAAAAGCTTAAGGGCGTTTCCCTCTCCTCCGACGGTATGATACCCTTCCGCGATAC
>CAIWTG010000109.1 GCA_903915565.1 uncultured Chloroflexota bacterium | reverse complement strand
TTTTTAGCCATTTTCAGCACGCCCCTTTAACGTATAATGTCCTTATTATATACGTTCGCCCTTCACCTTTACACGCTGCGGTTATTAGTTCTGTTGCCGTGGGCGCTTAGCAGCACCGTAGGTAAGCCGTTAAGGGGATGGGTGTAGACGCAGTTCTCCGCCCCGTAAACCTGCTTGATATTCTTATCGGTAATGACCTCTGCCGGCTTGCCCTGACTGTGTATCCGCCCTTCGTAGATTAGTATTAATCGGTCACAGTATTGCGCCGCCAGATTGAGGTCGTGGACGGCCGCCAGCACGGTTAGGTTCTCTTCCCGACAAAGGTTTTTAATAAGGTCTAACACCTCTCCCTGCCGCCCGATATCCAGGTTGGCGGTTGGTTCATCCAGCAAGATAGCTTTAGTCTCCTGCACCAGCACACGGGCAATCAGCAGGCTCTGTATCTCGCCGCCGGAAAGCTCGTTAACGTAACGGTTGGCGAGTTTTTCCGTGCCGGTCTTCCGCATCGCCTGCCTGGCTATATCCCAATCGTGTTTATTCTCTGCCTGGAATAATCCCAGGTGCGGATTTCTGCCCATCAGTACAATCTCAAAAGCGGTAAAGGTGCTGGGTAATAACGGCAGCTGCGGCACTACGCCTATCAGACAGGCCAGCTCCCGCCGCGCAATCGCCCCGATGTCTTTGCCTCCTACCTTAATCTCCCCGGTTTTGGGGCGGATAAGGCGGCTTAACGCTTTGATGATGGTGGATTTGCCGGAGCCATTAGGGCCTATCAGCCCCACCATTTCTCCGGGCAGCGCTTTCAGGGTGATGTCTTCCATCACCGTGTAATGTCCGTATCCCAGCGTCACATGACGCATTTCCAGTTCTATCATTGCCGTTCCTAAAAAATAGCCTTCTTGCGCCGCCGCAGTAGATAAAGGAAGAACGGCGCCCCGCAAACAGCGGTAATTACCCCGATGGGTATTTCGGTAGGCGCCAGGATGGTGCGGGAAATAAGGTCGGTAAGAATCATAAAAATAGCGCCGGTCAATATCGACAGAGGCAGTAAATAGCGGTGGTCGGCGCCCCATATCAAACGGACGATGTGCGGGATAATGATGCCGACAAACCCTATCGTCCCTACAAAGGATACGGCGGCAGCCGTGATTAACGTAGCTGCGGCCAGCAGGATTATCTTAAATCTCTCCACATTTACGCCAAGCTGCTGCGCCTGCTCTTCATCAAGCTGCATGACGTTAAGCAGCCGGGCAAAGACGATAATAACCGTCACACCGATGGCTATATAGGGCAGGACGATTAATACCTCCGACCATTCGGCGCCGGAGAAACTGCCCATCAGCCAGAAGATAATGGAGTGCAATTTAGTGCCGCTGAAAATAACGAGATAGGAAACAACAGAACTAAGCAGGGCGCTTAACGCCACACCGGCTAAAATCAGCGTAGTTACGGGCAGCGTTTTGCCCCGCCGCGCCAGCAGATAAACTATAATCGTGCTTACTATCGCGCCGACGAAAGCGAATATCGGTATTACACCGATGGCGCTGAGGCTCAAAGCCGCCGGCATTAAAAATCCGATGACCGCCCCCAGCGATGCCCCCTGCGCCACCCCGATTAGATACGGGTCGGCTAGGGGGTTGCGGAACAGCCCCTGATAGGTTGCTCCGGCTATCGCCAGGGCGGCACCAACTAGCCCCGCGAGGATGACACGGGGCAGACGTATATCCAGGACAATGGTCGCGGTGATATCCGACCATGTCTGTTGGATATTCACGAAGGGTAGTTTATCCGCCAGGACGCTGAAAGTTGTCCCCAGCGGAATCTGCACACTGCCGATGCTGGTCGCCAGGGCGATAATGACTATCAGCGCTACTCCCAGCAGCACCATACTGATAATCCTCCGCCGTCTGCCGGCCAGATATTCGGTAGCTTTTATTTTTGGTTTTGCTTTAGTTGTCATGTTTTGTTGCTTACCAGCATACGCTGGTATCCAGTCTACTTTATATTCTTACTTCAATTCCGGGTGTATCAGTTGGAATAATTGTTCCAAGGCGTCAACAATCCTGGGGCCCGGTCGGCTGATAATATTCATGTCGAAACTAAAAATTCTGTTATTGAGACGGGCGTCGGTGTCAGCCAGCCTGGCTTCGGTCTGAATAAACTGAAATGGTACGTCTTCCCCTGTGCCCATGCCCACACCGGCAATCATCACCTGCGGGTTGTCGGCCAGTACGGCTTCCAGGCTGATGCTGGTGTAGCCATTAAGGCTGTGGGCTATGTTCACACCCCCGGCCATACTTATCAATGAATCTTCGAAGGTCGAAGCACCGGTCGTCCAGATGGGGTCGTTCCAGATGATGTAGAATGTCCGCGGCTTTTGCGCTTCGGTCAGACTATTGGTCTTAGCGGTGATGGCGTTGATGCGCGTCTGCATATTATTTACCAGGTCAGCCGCCTGGCTATCTTGTCCGGTGATTTTCCCGATTAATGTAATCGTGTCCAATACTTCACTGATGGTATGCGGCACGATAGCGACGACGGTCAGCCCGTGGCTTTCCAGCTGATTATAGATTTCCTGCGACTGCGCATCCGTGGCTAGTATCAAGTCCGGCTGCATACTAACGATAGTCTCGATATTGGGGTTATCGTAAGCGCCGACACTGGGCTTAGTCGTGGCTTCGGGCGGGTAGTCGGAGTATTGAGTGACGCCGACGATTTTGTCAGCCAGTCCCAGCGCAAAGAGGATTTCGGTATTGCTGGGCGCCAGCGAGATGATTCTTTGCGGATGATTGTCCTTCATGGCGATTTGCCGGTTGTAAGAATCCGTGATGGTAAAGTT
>CAIWTG010000108.1 GCA_903915565.1 uncultured Chloroflexota bacterium | reverse complement strand
CGATAATGCTATAGATATTCTGTATCAGGTTGCCAAAAAGCATCGGCGTAGTCAGCTTAACAAAAAGCCGGCCGATTTTATCCGTATCCAGTACGTTGTGGCTTTGATTACTCATATTAACCAATCTAGGGCTGGGAATGTCTGGGCGGTGAACTCCGGGCGGGTTCATAAGCCAGCTTGCTCTCCGCAGCGGCATTGCGCTGGAATTCCCTGATAACAGGGATGATGAGAATCGCCGTCAGTATTAGGGTCAGGGCATCGGAGGTGGGGAAGGAGAGGAAGACGCCGTTAAGTCCAAAGAACATGGGCAGGACCAGCACCGCTGGAATCAGGAACAGCGCCGGGCGGGCGATGGCGGTGGTGAATGCCTGTACAGCTTTGCCGATGGACATGAAGGATGTCGAGCCGACCATGACCAGACCCATGAGAGGCATACTCCAGAAGACAAGGTGAGAGATATGGATACCTGCGTCCACCAGCGCCATGTCGGTGCTGAATATATTAATTACTAGCCCCGGGATAAAGTAGAGGATAGCGAAGGCGAAAACACTAAAGCACGTCGAGGCAATGGCCGCAATCCTCAACGCTTTTAAGGCGAGCATATAGCGTTTTGCGCCGTAATTAAAGCCGAGAATCGGCTGCACACCCTGGCCAGTGACCATCGCCGGCATAGTGGCAAACATCATCACCCGCTGGATGATACCGAAAGCGCCAAGATAGACATCGCCGCCGAGGGCAGCAACTCTGCTGATTAAGAACATGGCAGAAACACTGCTGGCGGCTGTCTGCACAAAAGAAGAAATACCGATGGCAAACATCGCTTTTAAAATATTGATATCCAGCCGCATATTCTTTAGATGGAACTGCACATAGCTGTTCCTGGCAAGGTAATAATAACTCAAGAATATCAGCACCACTACCTGCGCGATGACCGTGCCCAGGGCGGCTCCGGTAACACTCATGTCGAAGTGGATAATAAGCACCCAGTCGAGAAGGATGTTCAAGCCGGCGCCGAGGATGTTGGCAATCATCGCCACACGGGCGTTGCCCTCGGCGCGCACAAAGTTCAATAGAGCCATGCCGACGAGGTTGAAAACGGAGCCGTAGACGATAATCTGTAAATAATTATGGGCAAAGGGGAGGACTTCGTCCGAGGCGCCGATAAGTCTTAGCAAACTATCGATATTCGGCAAGATGACAGCCGTTAATAACAACGAGATGATGATAATACAGGTTATGCCGTTACCCAGCGTGCGTTCGGCGCGCGGGTTATCTCTCGACCCGAGGGAACGAGATATCAGCGAGGTGCCGCCCATACCTACCATCATCCCAACGCCCATAAAAAACATCTGGATAGGGAAGACAATGGAAAGGCCGGCGATGGCTAAATCGCCGTTAGCAGTATGGCCGATGAATATGGTATTAACGACGTTATAAAGCGTTTGGACAAACATGCCGAAGAATGCCGGCGTGGCCAGCTGAAATAACAGCTTTCCGACGTGTTCGGTATCCATAATATTTGCATTATGGGTTTTTTTTGCCATCGATTTTTGGTCACTCTTTCTAGTTAAACGGACAAAAGGTACATATGGTTGTTTTTTACTGTAATTTAGATAAAATATCGCGCAGGTTACGTAATGATTTGGAGAGAGTTTCCACCTCTTCGTCGGAAAGCGACGCTAAATTATCCTTAACGGCGTTAATAACCAGGTTATCCTGCTCCTCGAGTATTTTGCGCCCTTTTTCCGTCAGAGAAAGGTTAACGGTGCGACGGTCATCGGCGCCCTCTTCCCTTTTTATGAAGCCGAAATCCACGAGTTTATCAGTGAGGTGGGTCATCTGGGCTTTAGCCACGGCAAGCTTTTCGCCGATTTTCGCGGGGTGTGACATGCCTTCATCTTTAAGCAGGTGCATGATTTCAAAATGCAGCGTTTTGATATCCAAGTCAGTGTCAGCTAATGTGACCTTGACCACTTTGCGGCGGACGAGACGGAAAACCAGCGGGGGTATAGAGAGCAAATCCAGAGCAACCTGTCCCTTGATTTCCCCGCGCATAGGCTAAGCCCTCCTCGTTAAAATG
>CAIWTG010000107.1 GCA_903915565.1 uncultured Chloroflexota bacterium | reverse complement strand
TAAATTTCGTCGAACGAAAGCGCCTTGACGCCGTAAACCCTGGTGAGGATTTGATTCTTGGCTTCCAGCACCGTGGCTAATCTTTCGCGCAGCACCGCTTTATCTAAAAGGTCGCCCGCCCTGATGCCCGTTCGCGCCACTTTATCGGCAAAAGCCGGACCGATGCCCTTGCGGGTAGTGCCGATGGCTTTGCCGCCCAGTGCATCCTCCTCCAGCCCCTCGATGACGATGTGGTAGGGCATAATCAGGTGTGCCCGGTCGCTGATGAGCAGTTTAGAAGTATCAATGCCTCGCTTATTGAGACCATCCACCTCGTTGTTGAGGACGACGGGGTTAATCACCACGCCGTTACCGATGATGGAGGTTGTATTTTTATAAAATATGCCTGAAGGCGTCAGGCGCAGCTTGAACTCGCCGTAGGGATTGACCACCGTATGCCCGGCATTATCACCGCCGGAAAAGCGCACCACGTACCGCGCTTTCTCCGCCAGCATATCTACGATTTTTCCCTTGCCTTCATCTCCCCATTGGGCTCCAATTACAGCTACAACCGGCATTTTACCTCCTTACGCAAAACCCATACATTCTACCATCGCAATCGTACCTTGTCTATCGTACCTGAAGGCGGTAAACGGTGTTGATGAGTGACCAGTCGTTACAATAGCGGTACGCCTTTGGCGCACTATTATATTCCGTTATTTAGTCTTCGTAGCTGGGAAATACTGTGTCTTCTGGGACTTGATTTTTCCACTTTTATTCCTTGAGTTTTCGCCAGGCATAAACCATCCGCTCGATGACAGTAAACCAGCTGAAAAAAGTCAGTACTGCCAGCGTCGTCAGCATGGCATAATTGAACTGGCTTAGCATCAAACCCAGCGCCAGGAGTATCACCCTCTCCGGACGGGTGAAGAACCCGGCTTTGCATTCTACCCCCAGCCCCTCCATCCGGGCACGAATATAACTCACCAGCAGTGACCCCACCAATGCCACACCCGCAAGGATGCATTCCGTAACCAGTCCGTCTCGGGCAAAAACCGCCAGCAGACTCACCAGCAGGATAGCCTCGGAAACGCGGTCGAGCGTGGAATCTAGAATTGCCCCGAAGCGCGTTGTTTTACCGGTAGCCCGCGCCAACGCCCCGTCGAGCATGTCGAATAGTCCGGCCACCAGCACGACGATTCCCGCTGCCAGCCAGTAGTCGGTAACAATTAACGCGCCCGCCCCCATGGTGATGATAAAACCAATAGCGGTAATGAGGTTTGGCGTCAGCGGCGTTTTAGCAATGGCGCTGATTATCGGCTTCGTGATGCCCTGGGCGATAAATTTACGGAATGAATCTAAACTTGCCATTATGATTTTACTGCAATTTTCTTGTTATTCTTTAAAACGTTTTTGTAAAAATCTATCAATCTAGTCGCGATAATTGACCATTCGTATTGCCTGGCTTTTTCAATTCCCTTTTTACCCATCCCCTCCCGCAGCTTTTTATCCTTAATTAAACTCAATATTGCCTCGGCGAGTTTTTCCGGGTCTCTGGGCGGCACCGCGATGCCCTCGACGCCATCGGTTAAAACGCTTAAAAAGCCGTCGATGGCCGAGGCTATAATCGGCTTACCGGTAGCCATTGCTTCCAGTAGGACAATGCCCTGGCTTTCCCGTCCGGTATTGGGGAAGCAGACGATGTCGGCGGTGGCGTAATACCTGGCTAAATCGGTATAACTGGCGTAACCCGTAAAATTAACATCCGGTATGCCGTATTGCTCAATATATTTTTTATATCCTTTAAGGAGCCTTTTGCCGGGGCCTACCTGTATCAGACGACACTCGGGCATTCTGGTTTTTACCAATCTGTAGGCTTCAACCAGGTAGTCAAATCCCTTCCGCTTTTCCAGCCGTCCCACGAAAAGGATATTGATTTTGCCGTCGTCATAGCCCTCCATCGGTTTTACCCTTGGATTGAAGTGTTTGGTGTCTACGCCATTGGGGATGGTCTGATATTCGGCAGGGAAAAACCTCTCGATGTAATCCTGGGCAACCTGCGAAACAGCAATACACCCGTCCAGCTTGCGAAACCATCGGTTGAGATACCACTTGCCGACGGGTGTGAACATTTTATACCAGGGTTTGCCGCCGGAGGCATGAAAAGTCCCAATCATCGGTGCTTTTTTTAAGCGCAAGACCGAGGTGCAGAGCATTGGCATCAGGGGCTCATGCAGGTGACAGATATCGAACTTCTCCCGCTCGAAGACTTCCTTAATTTTGTGGTCGAGCCAGATCGATAGCGTGATACGGGCTATCGAACCGCTAACCGGTATTGGGCGGGGTGTACCGATGCGGATAAAACGGTCGCCGAGGGTATAAATAGCTTTCGATGCCGGGGCGATAATTTTAACTTCGTGTCCCAGGCGGGTGAACTGTTGCTCAAGGCATGATACGTGGCTGACTACACCACCCGGACTAGCGAAGTCATAAGGGGAGACAAGGGCAATTTTCATGCTGGGCTATTTCCCCTGTTTTTTGACAGATTTCTCTTTAGATAACGCGTAAGTGGCGATAAACTCTTTCGTCTTATCGTGCGCTTCGGAATCGGAATACTGAATCGGCGGCGTCTTCATAAAATAAGACGATGGCGCCGTTAGCGCGCCTTTAATTCCGTTATCCAGGGCAAGTTTGCAGCATCTTAACGCGTCAATAACTACGCCGGCGGAGTTGGGACTATCCCAGACTTCCAGCTTGGCTTCGACCAGCAGCGGCACGTCGCCGAAGGTTCGGCCTTCCATGCGGATATGACAGAACTTGCGGTCGAGCAGGAAGGGCACATAGTCGCTGGGTCCTACATGAATATCTTCCTTATCCATTTTGTAGGGGAGTTGTGAAGTCACTGCACCGGTCTTTGAGATTTTCTTCGATTCCAGTCGTTCTCTCTCCAGCATGTTAAGGAAGTCTGTGTTGCCGCCGAAGTTTAGTTGGTAAGTCTTTTCTAACTTCACCCCGCGGTCGACGAAAAGTTTGGTCAGCACGCGGTGCACGATGGTAGCGCCTACCTGCGACTTAATGTCGTCGCCGATAATTGGTAAACCATGGTCGGCGAAGCGTGTTGCCCAATCCTTATGGCTGGCGATGAAGACGGGGATGCAGTTTACCATACCGCAGCCGGCCTGTAATATCTGTTCTACATACCATTTAGTCGCCATCTCGCTGCCGACGGGTAAATAGTTTAATACAACATCGGTTTTGGTGTCTTTCAGCACCTTGACGATATCTACCGTCGGTGGGGGCGCTTTTTGGATAATTTCCGAAAGGTATTTACCTAGCCCATCGTGCGTCATGCCCCGCATCACTTTCACGCCGGTTATAGGCACATCGCAGAATTTGAAAGTGTTGTTGGGTTTGGTATAAATAGCCTCGGCCAGATCTTTGCCGACCTTGTTCTTGTCGACGTCGAAAGCGGCGACGAAGTTGATGTCGCTGATGTGATAACCACCCAGATTGACGTGCATCAGACCCGGTACTTCTGCATCGTCCTTGGCATTCTGATAGTAATAAACGCCCTGTACCAGGGAAGAAGCGCAGTTGCCTACGCCGATAATTGCTACATTAATTTTACCCATTGTTGTCTTCAAGCCCCTTTCTTATTGAAATGAAAAAAGGATGGTGATTTAGCCTTTAAAAGGCATCCGTTGCACTATACTCTCTTTGAGAGCTGGATGTCAAGGTTAAGACCTAAAATAGTTGACATAACAACATTCAACAGCTTCCCGATTTATTGAACCAGCGCACGCTTGATATCTATAATTATATCCGTTACAAGTTCCGGCATTTTCTTAAGGTAAAACTTCATACACTCAATCTGCAAAGCAGCATCCATCCGGCCCTGTTGTATCTGGGTGGACAGCGCTAATTGCTTGGCTACCTGCTGGCCGGAAAACAGGTGGTTGCAGGAAGCCACCCGCACTGGGATTCCTTTCAGGCTGTTTATCGCGTCCTGAAACTCTTTAAACTTAAAACTGGTTATCTCTTTCTGATATAGCTTTAGTCCGGTCATGGCGTAATAAACTACGCTCCAATCGATGCCGTCTTCCTTAGGTATTTCCTTAAGGTTCAATGTACCCCGGGCGCGCTGTATAAACTCGAACCACGGAATAATTCTAGTCGCGAAGTTCTGCCGGCAGGCTTCTGCCGCGGACTGCACTTTTTCGGAAAATTTTTCCTCTAGCGTCATTGCAATGGCTTCCAGCTTTTTAACATCGTTGATGCCGAAGTCGCCGAGGTCCACGACCGCGCTGTACCAGTTATGGCTGTGGATGGAAATCATGGTTCGCTTTAATGTCGGGCCGGTATCGCCCTTAGCACATCGAGCAGCCACCCCGGCAACATAAGCATCCATTTCCAGCTTAGGGAAAGGGAAGATATTGTCCGGCTTCCTATTGATGTTTCCCGAATGTGGCGTTATCCACAGGTTTTGGGGTGTTTTGCCCCAGACATAATTATAAAATCTCTCCCATACCGCTGACTTGCTATCGTATTCTTCCTTGGTTGCCGCCGCAAAAGATAAGCTGTTTAGCGCCCGGTGGCTGACGCGGTTTGCTGACAGCTCATCATGGTACGTTTTTGCCGT
>CAIWTG010000106.1 GCA_903915565.1 uncultured Chloroflexota bacterium | reverse complement strand
TTGAGATTTATAATGATGATGCCTCGGGTAAATCATACAGCGGCGAGCTTTCATTGTTAATTAACTCTGTGGACAATACCACCGGAACGTTTTTGTTGCGGGCGGTGGTTACGAACAAAGAAAGGGCATTATGGGCCGGGCAATTTGTCAGGGTCCGGCTTATTTTGAGCATAGAATTAGGTGTGGTGCAGGTGCCTTATGAAGCTGTCCAGCTTGGGCAAAACGGCGCTTATTTATTTGTAGTTACGCCGGATAATAAAGCCGAATTACGTTTAGTTAAAACAGGAAACCGTCAACAGGCAAATATAGTGATTGAGGAAGGCGTTAAAGCAGGAGAAAAGGTTGTTACTTCAGGGCAAATGGGTTTAAGTCCGGGCGCAACGGTAATTGATATTGTCCAGCTAAAAGCGTTAGACGAACAAAGCCAGAAACCCGGAAAATAAGGAGAATTTAGTTTGAATATTTCCGAGACATTTATCCGTAAGCCGGTTATGACCATGCTGGTAATGGTGGTCGTGCTTCTTTTCGGTTTGGCGGCATATTTTAAACTTCCCATCAGCGACCTGCCGGTAGTGGACTATCCGGTTATTACCGTAAACGTGTCTTATCCCGGGGCAAGCCCGGAGACCATGGCCAAGACCGTTGCTTCTCCTCTGGAAAATCAATTCACGCTCATTCCGGGCCTGAACACGATGATTTCGGATAATACCGAAGGCCAGACCGTAATTTATCTTACCTTTGCACTTGACCGCAGCGTTGATCTTGCCGCGCCTGACGTGCAAGCGGCAATTCAGCGGGCAACCGCAAATCTGCCCACTGACCTGCCTGCTCCGCCCAGCTATACTAAGACCAATCCCAGTGATATGCCGATCATGTACCTTTTGGTTAACTCCGACACGCTTACCCGCGGACAGATATACGATTATGCAAATAAAAGTATCGGCCAAAGATTAAGCATGATTGAAGGTGTTTCGCAGGTGCAGGTCTACGGGGCAAAGACCGCTGTAAGGGTACAGGTTGATCCGAATAAAATGGCCGCTTACAAAATAGGTATTCAAGAAGTAGCAGCAGCAGTCAATAACGGCACGGTCACAATTCCCGGCGGGAGTTTGAACGGAGAAGTGCGCACATTCGCTATTGAGCCGCAGGGCCAACTATTAAAAGCCAGGGATTATGATCCCCTGATCGTTGCCTACCGTAACAATGCGCCAATACGGCTTAAGGATATCGCAAAATGCGTTGATAGCATTGATAACGACGTTATCCGTAATGATTATATTAAAGCCGGAGAGAAGGTAAGAAGCGGGACAGTGGTTTTGGCGGTTTCGCGTGAGGCCGGCTCTAATACCGTGGGCCTGGCAAATAGCATCAAGGCAGCAGTAAAACAGATGCAAAAGGAAATCCCCGGCTCGGTCCATCTGACCATATTTTATGACAGATCTGCAATGATTGTTTCTTCTATTGATGATGTGAAGCTCACTATTGTAATCGCGCTTTTTCTGGTTATTCTGATAATTTATTTGTTCCTTGGCCGGTTATCAGACACAATCATTCCCAGCGTTGCTTTGCCGCTGTCAATTATTGCGACATTCCTGGTGATGTACGCATTTCATTTCAGCTTGGATAACCTTTCGCTGATGGGCCTGATCCTTTCGGTCGGGTTCGTGGTTGATGACGCTATTGTTGTGCTTGAGAATACCGTGCGGCTGGTTGAGGAGGGCAGAAAGCCGCTGGAAGCGGCGATTGAAAGCGCGCGTGAGATTGCCTTTACCATTGTATCAATGACCTTATCGTTAGCTGTAATCTTTGTCCCGCTGGTATTTATGGGAGGCACAGTCTGCAGGATTTTTAGGGAATTCGCGGTAACGGTTGTAATGGCAATTT
>CAIWTG010000105.1 GCA_903915565.1 uncultured Chloroflexota bacterium | reverse complement strand
TGATCTGCCATCCTATTCGCAAGAAAAGCTTTTGGCAGAGTCTTCAAGCTAGTCCATTAGAAGCCACTATGAAGTCGCCAGCGTAGCCCAGTGGTAGAGCAGCGGTTTCGTAAAGCTGAGTCTTATGTGGAATTCATCTAAGGACATATCGCTTTATCCCATTTCAATTCAACGCCCTGGTTACTATGCATCGTGCACCACTCTCATAGTGCCCCGCAGCGGCAGCGGCACGGAAAGCGTCAGGTCTCTTAACCAGGACCAGTGGTTCAAATCCAGCATGGCCCACCAGATGCTTGCAACGATGTAGCAGACGTTAGCCAGATGCCTGCAATTCTTTACCGATTGATTCGCCCCAACCAATAGACTAGGAATCCCAGTTAGGCATTTCGTGATTTTGCGTCATAAGGCAATTCCTCCAAGTCGGCATCGCTTCTTGCTACGATGGTCTTGTTTCGCGTAAACTTGAGCCGAGGATAACGGTAGAAGATTGGACACTTTGAAAAGGTTGCCTGATCATAATCATCGGCAGGTTGGCAATTCGCCCGCTGTTGAAGTCGATCATATCGTCAAGTCTTTCGCTGATAAGGTCGCCGTCGGTGATCTGTCTTTTTCTGTCAGTCAGAACGAGATATTCGGCCTAATCGGACCCAACGGCGCGGGTAAGACCACCACTATCAGGATGATAATGGACATCATCAAGCCCGACTTTGGGGAGATAGATGTTCTAGGAGAGAAATTGAGCGAAGCCACTAAAAGCAAGCTAGGCTATCTGCCTGAAGAACGAGGCCT
The DNA here is from genome assembly GCA_903915565.1 of uncultured Chloroflexota bacterium. Classification (GTDB taxonomy): domain Bacteria; phylum Chloroflexota; class Dehalococcoidia; order Dehalococcoidales; family RBG-16-60-22; genus RBG-13-51-18. The sequence goes on along the minus strand of CAIWTG010000105.1, from coordinate 2,664 downwards.
CTACAAAACAATAAGCGTTATTGAATCCATTATCTATCTAGCTTCTCTCAAGGGCATGGACGCGCGTTCCGCGGAACAGAAGGCCGATAAGCTGCTTACCCAGACCGGCATGCAGTCAGCCAGGAATAAGAAGATTGAAGAGTTGAGCAAGGGTATGGGCCAGATTATCCAGTTCATCGTGACTATTATCCATGACCCGGCGCTCCTCGTTCTGGATGAACCTTTTACTGCCCTCGACCCGGTTAATACCGAATTACTCAAGAAGATGATCATGGACTTACGGAACGAGGGCAAAGCTATCATTCTCAGCACTCATCAAATGAGCCAGGTGGAGGAGCTTTGTGACCGTTTCCTCATGATCGATGCCGGGCGGAGCGTACTCTATGGGAATCTTAAGGATATCAAAGCGAAGTACCGGAGCCATTCAGTAATAGTTGATGTTGAAGGCGAGCTGGGCCAGTTGACAGGGGTCGTCGATAGGCGTGTTCATAAGGGCTACGTGGAGCTGGTGCTCGATAAAGGCACAACTCCCAAGCAAGTGCTCGACAGCTTGGTAAGCTTAGGAATCACTGTTAACCGCTTCGAAGTGGCTATGCCGACTCTGAATGAGATATTCCTTGAAGTGGCAGGCAAGAACCATGAATAGGACGTTCTTGATATTGAGGCACGAGTTTTCAAGGACAGTTAGAAGAACCGGCTTCATTGTCTTGACGCTTGCCCTGCCGGTACTCGCCCTTCTCGGCATCGGGGTCTTTCAGATCATTTCGGGAATAGCTAAGCCACCGGTGCAAGTGACCAAGATCGGATATGTAGACGAAGTGGGTAGCTTCACGCAGTTCACCACCCAGGGGAACATAAACCTGGTCCGCTATGACTCTGCGGAAGCAGCTAAGCAATCGATAATCAATAGTGATATAACGGAATATTTTGTCATCCCCCAGGATTTCATTTTGACCAGAAAAGTGAATCTATTCACGACACAGAAAGAGCTGGCCCCGCCCGACGCGACCATCGGCGCGATCAAGAATTTCACATCGAGTAACCTGTTGGCAGGGAAGGTACCGCCGGACGTGATTGCGGTTGTAGAGGCGCCTTTGAACCTGGTTACCACCTTGATAACTTCAACTGGAGATGTGGCTCCTCAACAAGCGGGATATGCTAATGTGCTCATTCCCGGGATTTTTGCCTTCCTATTGGCGCTTTCCCTAATGATCAGCTCATCGTACGTGTTGCAAAGTTTGGGCGAAGAGAAGGAAAACCGCCTGATGGAGATCCTCTTATCTTCCGTCTCGACCAGGCAGTTGCTTGCCGGCAAAGTGCTGGGTCTGGGAGCAGCCGGGTTGATGCAGGTTGTGGTCTGGGTAATCTCCTTGCCACTTCTTCTAAGATTGGCTTCTTCGTCTATCGGGGGATTTATCAGTACTATCCAGGTACCGGCTGAATTTTGGATTCTGGGCATAGTGTATTTTATCCTGGGCTATCTGTTTTTTGCTGTACTATCATCCAGCCTCGCGGCTATTACTTCCACTGTACGGGAAGCGCAAGGGATGGCAGGGCTGTACGGCGTATTCGGCATCGCACCATTCTGGTTTCTCTCTTTGATCCTGCTTTACCCGAATAGTCCTGTGTGGATTGTCTTTAGTATCTTCCCATTCAGCGCACCTTCGTTGGTGATGATACGCCTGGGCGTAATCGGTGTCCCTGCGTGGCAACTGGCTGCTAGTCTAGCTGTGTTGGCATTATCCGTCGTTGGCGGACTGCTAATGGCAGCAAAGTTGTTAAGAATCTACACCTTGATGTATGGGAAAAGACCAGGGTTGGGAGAGATCATTCGAAATCTCAGAGCCTAGCTATCTAGGCCTGCGTCGCAGCAATTAACATTTGCTGCAAGACGGAGAGCAATTCCTTCTTTTCAAACAGTAGTTCGGGAACTGTTCCGAATGGCCCACCATTTAAAACGGGCATCGGACAGGTGCGGTCAAGTCGGACCCGCGGTCTCCTAGACCGATGCTAAGATGCATGAACAAGTTTGTGCCGCTGCGCTGCCGCTGGGAAAATGGCGACCTTCCCTTATATAGCCAGTTGTTTTGGTGCATTTGTAAATATATAATGGCTATATATCATTGAGGGCAGCCATGAGTACCGAATTTGAGAACCGAAACTCTCTTAACCGATTGGTCGCAGGTTCAATCCCGGTCGCTGCCCACCAAACCTCTTAAACCCACAATGTCCCAACAAGGGATTCGTCAAAATCATCAAGCTTATTCAAGTACCGCTTCAGTATTATTATGCGATCTCAAACTATTTTCGGTCGTCTAAACGCCGGTTTATTTTTTCAACTTTTTCGTTTAGATTCTCCAGATGTTGCAGAATAGTTTCAATCTCTCTTTCTGCGCTAATGTTTATTTCATAGTCCGCATCGGCTCTTTTCTCGGCGTGGCGACCCTGGAGATTTTGGCCTATCATTATTAATGGCATAAGGAAGATCTGAATCATATTGGAGATAAAAAGCCATAAGACAAAAGCAGGCAAAGGGTCAAATCTTAATTCAACAGGCGCAAATGCATTCCAAGAAAGCCAAAAAATAGTCCATACAAAAATAATGAAGAAAAATCCCATAGTGCCGATGCGCTCGGTGATCCAAAGTGCAATCCGGTCAAGATA
>CAIWTG010000104.1 GCA_903915565.1 uncultured Chloroflexota bacterium | reverse complement strand
CGCGGAAAGCCACGTCAATAGCGTCAATGCCGGTGACCTCGTGGCAGGAGCGCCAGCATCGCCCGCAGAGGATGCACTTATTTAAATCGCGCACATAAGCGGGGTTGCTGTCGTCAACCGGGACGACGCGGGTGCGCTTGCGCAATCGATTGAAATGCGTCTCATCAATGCCAAGGTAGCGCGCCACTTTTTGCAGCTCGCAGTTCTGGTTCTTGGCGCAGGTCAGGCAGTCGCCCTGATGGTTGGCCATGATGAGTTCCATGGTGATACGGCGCGACCTGTTCACTGCCGGCGACTCGGTGTGGACGACCATGCCGTTGGTGGCTTCGGTGGTACAGGACGGTGGCAGGCCGCGCATTTTTTCAATCTCCACGATGCAGAGTCGGCACGCCCCGAAGGATTTTAGGTCGGCGTCGTAGCAAAGTGTAGGGATATATATATTTGATTTAAGTGCAGCTTCCAGTACGCTCGTCCCCTGCGGCACGTCAATTTTCATACCGTCAATGGTCAGCGAGACGGTCTTGAGTTTATTATCATTCAATGCAGTCGAACCGGTTGTCATCATTCGCCTCCAAATATAATCATCACTACGCCTTGCCCTTTACGGGGATGGGTTCGGCGGGGGCACTAAACGGTGTGCCGGAAACCTTGGTCACGGCGCGTACCTTCTTCGGGCAGACGTCATAGCAGCTGCCGCACTTGATGCACTTGTTCTGGTCAATCACGTGCACCATTTTCTTGGCGCCTGTTATCGCGTTGACAGGACAGACTTTGGCGCAGGCCCCGCACGCGATGCATTTATCCGCATCGATATAGTATTGCACCAGCGCCTTGCACGCCAGCGCCGGACACCGCTTTTCTTTAATGTGAGCTTCATACTCGTCGCGGAAGTACCGCAGGGTAGTGAGCACCGGATTGGGCGCCGTCCCGCCTAGCGCGCACAGCGACCCGTTTTTTACTCCGTCGCCCACCTCTAGCAATAAATCAATATCGCCCTCTTTGCCTTTGCCGGCGCAGATATCGTTCAAAATATCCAGCATCTGCTTGGTGCCCCACCGGCAGGGAATACATTTGCCGCAGGACTCCAGTTGCGTGAATGTCAGAAAATAGCGGGCGACGTCCACCATACAGTTGTCTTCGTCCATGACAACCATGCCGCCGGAACCCACTATCGAACCGGCTTGCGCCAGCGTTTCATAATCTACCGGCGTATCCAGGAAACTGGTCGGCAGGCACCCGCCGGATGGACCGCCCGTCTGGACGGCTTTATATTTTTTATCGCCCACAATGCCCCCGCCGATGCCGTAGATAACATCCCGCAGGGTAATGCCCATCGGCACCTCGATAAGCCCGGTGCGTTTGACCTTGCCCACCAGCGAAAACGTCTTGGTGCCCTTGCTGCCCTGGGTGCCGTAATTACCCCACCACTCTGCGTTTTTCTGCATAATGGCGGAAACGTGCGCCCAGGTCTCTACATTATTAATATTCGTCGGCTTCCCCCAGAGTCCCGACTGCGCCGGGAAGGGAGGCCTTGGCCTCGGCATACCGCGCGCCCCTTCGATAGACGCCATCAAAGCGGTTTCCTCTCCGCAGACAAACGCCCCCGCGCCTTCCTTTATATGTAGATGAAAGTTGAATCCGGAACCCATAATATTCTCGCCCAGCAGTCCGTACTTTTCCATCTGCTCCATGGCGAGCTTTAGTCGCTCTATCGCCAGCGGGTACTCGGCGCGGCAATAGATGTACCCCTCCGCCGCCCCTATCCCATATGCCCCGATTAACATCCCTTCCAAAACGGCGTGCGGGTCGCCTTCTAGTACGGCGCGGTTCATAAAAGCGCCGGGGTCGCCCTCATCGGCGTTACATATTATATATTTCGGCGTGCCGGCGGCGTCATGGCAGAACTGCCACTTATTGCCCGTCGGGAAGCCTGCCCCACCGCGTCCCCGCAGACCCGACTTTTTGATTTCGTCAATCACTTCCTGCGGCTTCATCGCCAAAGCGCGCTGCAGGCCGGTGTAACCGTCTTTAGCGATATACTGGTCGATAATTGTCGGGTCGATATTCCCGCAGTTCCGCATCACCAGCCGCACCTGCGGCTTGATGACCGGCGACTCAGAGAGAGGAGTAATGTCTTTTATCGTGCCTTCGCCGCGCGACCCCATGGCGAGTTCGGCGCGGGGATTATCATTAACCAGATAGTCGCGGACGATTTCCGCCATCAGTTCCGCCGTCAGGTTGCCGTAAAAAACGCTGGGCTTGCCGGACTTGGCTATTTCGACAACCGGCTCGGCGTAGCAAAACCCGATGCACCCCACCTGGATGATGTCCGCTTCGATTTTATTATTCTTTAGCTCTTCTTTTAGTGCCGTAAGAACAGCCTCGGCGCCGGCCGCGATGCCGCATGTCCCCATCCCGATAAAGATGCGGGGCTTGGGATTCTTTAGAGCCGCTTGCCACTGCGCCTGGGCTTTTTTCTTTATCTCTTCAAAATTCATGCCATCCCCCTTGGAGGAACGAAAATCTATTCTTTGCCTTTAATTAGTTCGCGGGCTTTTTCCGGCGTCATGCGGCCATACACCCTGTCGTTAACGACGACCACCGGCGCCAGTGCGCAGGAGCCAAAACAGGCGACGGTTTCCAGCGAGTATTCCATGTCTTTAGTCGTGCTCCCGTCCTTAATCCCCAGCAACTTTTCCATCTCTTCCAAAATGCGGGGAGCTCCCTTGACGTAGCAGCCCGTGCCGCGGCAGACTTTAACGATGTTGCGCCCCACCGGCACGAACTTGAACTGGGCGTAAAACGTCGCCACCCCGAATAGTGTGCTTTCCGGCACCCTTAAAAAACCGGCGATTTTTCTCATGGCTTCCTGCGGCAAATATCCAAGCTTGAGTTGCACCTGCTGCAGGATAGGGATTAGTTCGGCTTTGTCGCCCTTAAAGGATTTCAGTACTACATCTACCGCCGCCGCCATCTCTTGTTTTGTGTTCGGGCTTCCGCTAACGCTCATCAATTACCTCGTTTCTCTAACCTCTTCTGTGATAAAGCGGCGCCGTTCTGGATATTGCTATCAGCCGGCAATTTATATCATCAGCAGGGAAATTCTACATTTACTATTATTATCATTTGAGCGTTTTTTTTCAAGCTTTGGCTGTTATCTGCTGGCAAATATATCAAAAAAAGGCACCATATTGCGCTAATAAAAATGTGGGGGAGAGAAGAAAGGATAAGAATTAGTGGCGTTGCCGTTTACTTTTTCGACTTATCCAGGTGCAGGCCGGCTAACAAGCCTTCAACCGCAATCGGGCAGAACTGTTTGCCGGCGCATTTGTTGAGTTCTTTGACTGCCGCATCAATAGACAAAGCCGAACGATAGGGTCGGTCCGTGGTCATGGTATCGAATGCTTCCGCCGCGGCAATAATGCGCGCGCCCAGCGGGATGGCTTCGCCTCTTAATCTGTCGGGGTAGCCCGTCCCGTCATATCTCTCGTGATGCCTTAGCACCAGTTCGGCGGCTCGCTCCATACAAGGAATCTCTTTTAATAGCTTGGCTCCCACCGATGGATGGGTGTGCATTATCTCCCATTCCCCCGGCGTCAGTGGGCCGGGTTTGCCTAATATGCCCGCATCGATAACGATTTTCCCGACGTCGTGGAGCGCGCTGGCATATTCCAGAACCTGCGCTTCCTCATTGGATATAGAAAGCGCCGAGCCGGCTTTTAGTGAGTATTCCATCACCCTCTCCGAATGTCCCTGGGTTAAGCGGTCTTTCGCATCGATAGTCGCCGCCATGGCCATGATGGTGCTTCTGTAGGCTTCCAGCAAGGACTGCTGGGTTTGGGTATTTTCAATTGCCATTGCGGCGGTATTGGCGATTGATGCCACGGCTTTCAGGTCTTGCTCATCGAAAACGCTGCCGTCGCGTTTGTTAAGTATCTCAATCACCCCTATGGTTTTATGCTTGACGTTCAAGGGTGCGCAGACCAGCGACTTTGTGACAAAACCGATGGCTTCATCGATTGCCTGGTGGAAATTGCTGTTGCGGCTGACGTCATGGACAATCAGTGGTTGATTGGTGTGTACCACCTGTCCGGCAATGCCGTATTGCCCATTCATTTTTTCCTGACGCAGCGTCCTGCCTACCGGGCTATTGGTCATCTCGTAATAAAGCTCATTTCCGTAATCCTGGAATAAAAGCACCAGGGCCGCCTCGGCGTTTACCACCTCCCGGCTCATGGTGATAACCTGCTCCAGCATGTCCTGCAAACGGGTGGCGCTGTTTTCAGCTTTCTTGTTTACTTCGTAAAGCAGTTCAAGGCGCGTAATATTATCATGCGCCACCAGTCCGGTTAGCAACTTATTTTGTTTAGTCCGTTCGAGGCTGTGAACCATCGTTGTTTCCTTTTTTTGCCTTTGTATTAATACTAGTAAAAAAGAATAAACAAATAATAAAAATCATCGTTTTTCCCCTAAAGATTTCGTTAATTTCATCCATAAAAAATCCGCAGAACACCCAAATCACCCAATCTGTGCTGCGGTGGTACATGCCTTTACATATTAGGTGTATAATATTATTGTTAACCTGCCTCGATTTTTTAACCATGGTTGAGATGCGATGACACAGCTTTTACTAATAACCAACGAATCGAAAAATGCCCAACCGATTTTGGCAAGCCTTACCGGTCGCGGCTTCAAGTGCGCCGCCGCTACCTATAAGAGCGCTTTAGGCGGCGCCGCTTTACCCCTGCCCGACCTGGTATTGTTGGTCATGCCCGATAACTTCGATAACTCCATTTGGGAATTGATTAAGAACCTGAAAAAAGGCAGGAGTCTGCCGGTTATCGCCCTGTTATCGCCCGGAATTGTCGGTAGTCTTGATAACCATCGTGAAATTGATGATTTTCTCGTCCGTCCGTATAATGACGCCGAGTTATTTTTACGAATCGGCCGCCTGCTTAAAAAATCCCCGGAAGCTGAAAGCAGCGATTTAATCAAATGCGACGGACTCGTCATCGACGTTGTTACCTGCGAAGTCGCTGTGGACGGCAACATGGTTGACCTTACTTTTAAAGAATATGAGCTGCTCAAACTTATGGCGCGCAATCGCGGCCGCGTCTTTACCCGCGAGTCCCTGCTCGACAAAATCTGGGGCTATGATTATTACGGTGGCGACCGCACGGTAGACGTGCATATGCGGCGGCTCCGCAGCAAAATCGAAGACGCCACCCATACCTATATCG
>CAIWTG010000103.1 GCA_903915565.1 uncultured Chloroflexota bacterium | reverse complement strand
GCCGTCGATATGGATGATGTGCGCGCCGGCATAATATGAACCAACCGCCACCATATCTACGTCGTTAGGGGTTGAGACCTTGACGGATACCAGGGCGTTGGGGTTCATTTCCTTAATCCAGTCGATATGCTTTTTATGGTCTTCAATGGAGTATACCGAGTGGAACGGGAAAGGTGAAAACAGCGATGTGCCCTTGACCGCTTCACGCATTTTGGACACGCTTTCCGTGTTTTTTTCACCGAGCAGATGCCCACCAAGGCCGGGCTTAGCGCCCTGGGCGTACTTAAACTCAATTATTTGCACTCGCTGGATGGTCTCTTCACGTACCCCAAAAAGACCGGTAGCCACCTGGGTAATCACGTGGTTATCATACGGTTTGAGTATATCGGGGTAGCCGCCCTCACCGGTGGAGGTAAAAGTGTTCCAGATGGTGGCATTACGCGCTTTAGAAACCATCGTGGGCAGGCTCACCGACCCAAAGGACATGCCGCCGCCATAAACGGGAGTAGAAATAACGATATTCGCCCGCCCGTCGTTGCGGCGGTTTAACGGGATTTCAGTAGAGATTTCAGATTTATCTATTTTTGATGGCTTTGCCGGGAACTTAATCCGCAACTTATCAAACCCGCCCCCGGAATTACCGATGTTGTATTCGATGTCGGTGCGCTCCGGCGGATAGCCGGTCTCCGCCATAATCCAGGTGCCGGTAATCATATCCGCCGTCCAGCGGTAATCGCCCAGCGTCTCATACATGGGGTTTAACGATAAACTCAAGGCGTGGCGTGGGCATTTGGCCACGCAATAAAAGTCGTTGTTCTTGCATTCAAAGCCGATGCATTTATAATCGATTGGCGGCTTCACTTTATTGTGCCCCTCCACCCTTTCATGCACGCCGTAAGGGCATGTTTTGGCGCAGGTGCCGCAGTTGATGCAGGCATCCGACCGGGTTACCTTATATTTAGGCACCTGGTGCTTGAACCTGGAAGGCATATTGTTTATTTTTACAGTTGCAGGTTTCATAGGCTTACTTCTTCTCTTTTTTAAATAGTTTCTGGAAAGTGTCTTTGTCTATTTCTTCAAAAAATATCGCCCGGCCGGTTTCCCCCCGCAAGCGGCGGGCTTCGCGGATACCCATGGCGCCCATCATTTCCAGTATTTGCGAATGCCAGGCTCCCATGAGATTAACGATCCGCTGGGTGAGGACTGAAAGTGTAATGTTATCAAGACCATCCGGCCAAATCATTGTTTGTTTCGGCTCTTCATATATCCGGAGTCCTAGCGCAACCATAAGCGGTATGTCTATCGCTGTTAGGTCGGCCCCGCAAAGCATCGCTTTGGGCACTTGCTCCGCCATGCCAATGCCGCCAGAGGCGATAAGGGTAACCTCGTCACGGATGCCGTCTGCCACCAGCTTTTGATGGACGGCCCGGATAATGTCTTTGAGGAGACGCTCTGGGTTTCCTCCGTTACCATTAAGTTCCCGGCCGCGCTAATCAGCCATGATT
>CAIWTG010000102.1 GCA_903915565.1 uncultured Chloroflexota bacterium | reverse complement strand
GATAACCCGAGTTTGACCCGTGCTCCTGGAGTCTGCTATGATAGCCGTATGTCGGGCGCAGCGAGGTTGGTATGGACAAGTGGCTGCCGGCACTAAAATTAACTGGCATCGGATTTTATGTCGCAACTTGTATTGCCGGTGGGGCGCTCCTCGGTTGGTGGCTGGGCGATAAAAAACCGTTATTTACTATTATTGGTTTATTAGCAGGTTTAATAATAGCCGTTTACGGAGTTTACCGCATGATTCGTAACATCATCAACGAACAAAAAAATAAGGAGAACAGCTAATGACCGCGCCCAAGAAACGCGGCTGTCTCGGTTGCTCGTTTCCTGTTTTAATCATTGTCGTTATTGTTGTATTGGCTGTTGTCGTTATTGGCTTTCTCTCGGGCGGCATCGGGCAGAAAATGCTGGGTCAACACTTAAACTGGCCCTCCTGGCTGATAACGCCATCGCCGGAACCGGAACTCCCGGCATCAGTTCTTTTCAACGTTTTTGGTCTGCCCATCACCAACACCATGCTCGCCGGCTGGCTGACCGTTATCATCCTCGTCCTCGGCTCCTGGCTGATAACCCGTCGCATGAAGCTTATCCCCGGTAAAATTCAGGCTGCCTTCGAATTTGCCCTGGGGTGGATATATGATTTTTGTGTCAGCGTGGCCGGAGAGGAAAACGGACGCAAGTTTTTCCCGGTTATCTGTACGATTTTTCTTTTTGTTATCTGTAACGCCTGGTTGAGTTTGATTCCGGGGTTCGGCTCGGTATTATTGGGCAATCACGAGTTATTGCGCGGCGCCAATACGGACGTTAATACCCCTCTGGCTATAGCCCTGATTTCTTTCGTCTTTGTTGAATTTTACGGTCTTAAAACTTTGGGCTTAAAATACCTGCGTAAGTTCATTAACGCCGGCGGACTTTTTAAGAGCGTCGGGCATATTTTAAAGGGGAATGTTAAAAAAGGTCTAACCGGAATGTTCTCCGGCTTAATTGATATTTTCGTCGGCGGGCTTGAAGCCTTAAGCGAGCTTATCCGTATCGTCAGTTTTACCTTCCGTCTCTTTGGCAACATGACGGCCGGCGAAATCTTAATTATGGTGGCCGCTTTCTTGTTGCCCATGGCCGTCGGTTGGATGGTCTACGGATTAGAGTTGTTTATCGGCTTTATCCAGGCGCTGGTTTTCAGCGGGCTAACGCTTGCGTTTGTGTCTATGGCGGTCATCTCTCATGAGGAAGAAGCGCATTAGTAAATACAAAAATATATATATAGTAACTAAATAAGGAGGAACAAAAATGGATCCGCAAGCAGTAAAATATTTAGCAGCAGGCTTGGCGATGGGGCTGGGCGCTCTGGGGCCTGGTATCGGTATCGGTATCCTTGGTTACGGTGCCATGCAGGGTCTCGCCCGCAATCCGGAAGCCCGTGGACCCATCATGACCAACATGTTGATAGCCATCGCTATGGCGGAAGCCATCGGCATTTACTCGCTGATTGTGGCTATCATCCTGGCAATGGTCGCTTAACTTTATCCGGAATAAATATCGGGGGAGAAATAATATGGAAGAAAGCGGAGTACCGACATTTATCATGGTTATTGCCGCCGCAGTTATCGTCATCGGTGTAATGGTCGCTATGGCGGCTGTTACCTGGCTGATTATACTGCGGTAGACAAGCTGTCGCTAACCGGTTGATTTTAAGTTTGATACGGTTAGCTGGAGGTTAATGTGGAAGGACTAGGTATTAGTTTACCAACGTTGATAACGCAGGTGGTGACCTTTGTTATCCTGCTGGTGTTATTGCGCCTGGTGGCGTATAAGCCCATTATGCGTATGCTGGATGAGCGGTCGCGAAAAGTTAAAGAAAGCCTCGAGCAGGCCGAAGCCGTTAAAGCCGAGTCGGCGAAAGCGGAGGAAGAGCTCAAGCAGCAGTTGGCGCAGGCTAGCCGTGAAGGACAGGAGCGCATCGAGCGCGCCATTAAAGCGGGCGAAGACATTAAGCAGAAAGCCCAGGAAGACGCCAGGAAAGAGGCGGATGGCCTTATCGTCCGAGCCCGGGCGGAAATCCAGCGCGAGCGTGATGAAGCCGTCGATGGCGTTCGCCGCGAGTTCGCCGACCTCACGGTGCTGGCGGCCGGCAAAGTCATCGAAAAAACGCTGGATAAAAAAGAACACCGCGAGCTTATTGACAAGGTTTTAGAAGAAAGCACTAATCTGAAGAAAAATTAGTTGAGAAAACATCATGGCGAAAAAAGCAAACGCCCGGCGTTATGCTCAAGCTGTATTTGAGATAGCGCTGGAGAAAAAAGAACTGGACCGATGGCAGGCCGACCTCCAAATGGTCGTTGCCGCTGTTGGCGACGGCGATTTTCTCGCCGCGCTGGAGAGCCCGAAGATTAAGATCGAGGCTAAAGCCGGTTTTCTCCAAAAGCGCTTGGGCGCTATTAATCCCCTGGCGATGAATTTGACGCTGCTTTTAGTATCGCGCTCGGCCATCGGTCTCATCGGTGAAATTGCTAAAGAATATAAAAATCTCCTGGATGAAAACCGGGGAATTAAAGCGGCGGAGGTTACTACCGCCGTCGCCGTTGATGAGCCGGAAAAACAAAAATTGGCCTTAAAACTTGGCGAGCTGGTTAAAGCTAAAGTGGAAATTACGTCGCGGGTGAACCCGGATATTTTAGGCGGTATGGTCGTTAGGGTCGGTGGCAAACTGCTCGACGGCAGCACCCGCAGCAAATTATCAACATTGAAGAAAAACTTGGAAACGGGAGAAATAAATAACTAGTATTTAGTTACCATACCGGCAACAGTCGGTATCCAGAGGGGAGAAAAGGGGTGGGGGCATATTTTATCAGTGAGGCAAGGAGGTAGTACGGATGGCAACGCGAGGCGAAGACATCGTATCTATTTTAAAACAGCAAATTGAGCAGTTCGGCACGGCGGTGACTATGGTGGACGTCGGCACCGTTATCGAGGTGGGCGACGGCATCGCCAGGATTCACGGCCTGGCTTCGGCCAAGTATAACGAATTGCTGCAATTCCCTAATGACATCATCGGCATCGCTCTTAACCTGGAAGAGGACAGCGTTTCCGCCATTATTCTGGGCGATTATACCAGTATTAAAGAAGGCGATGAGGTCAAGTGCACCGGACGCATTGCCGAAGTACCCGTGGGCGCAGCCATGATTGGCCGTGTGGTGGATTCCCTCGGACGGCCGCTTGACGGCAAGGGCGTTGTTAAAACGAACAAGACCCGCCCGATTGAGCGCGTTGCCCCCAATGTCGTCCTGCGCGCCCCGGTTGATACCCCCGTGCAGACCGGCATTAAAGCGGTGGACAGCATGTTCCCCATTGGCCGCGGCCAGCGCGAACTGATTATCGGCGACCGCTCTACCGGTAAAACCGCCATCGCTCTGGACGCTATTATCAATCAAAAAGCCGGTGACCTTATTTGTATTTACGTTGCCGTCGGCCAGAAAGTCTCGCAGGTGGCGCGTGTCGTGGCTACTCTTAATCAGTACGGCGCCATGGAGCACACCATCGTCGTGGCGGCTAATGCGGCGGACTCGGTGGCTCTGCAGTATTTAGCGCCTTATTCCGGCTGCGCTATGGGCGAGGAGTTCATGGAGCAGGGCAAGGACGTTTTGATTATTTATGATGACCTTTCCAAACATGCCTGGGCGTACCGCCAGCTTTCCTTATTACTAAGGCGTCCCCCGGGCAGAGAGGCTT
>CAIWTG010000101.1 GCA_903915565.1 uncultured Chloroflexota bacterium | reverse complement strand
TTTTATTGAAGTGGAAACGGGACTGACCGAAGACGGAGCGGTGGGCGAGGGGCAGCGGTGCTTCCAGTGCGGCTTCCGCGCCCAGATAACGCCGGCGCCAAGGCCTCCGGTAAAAATTAAAAGAACGGACGTGCCCGTTTAACCTAGCTCAAATACCCCGATAAAATAAAACAGGCGGTATCAGCCCTGATTTTTAACAGGATTAAAAAATGACCAACCAGTCAAACACCGCCGTCAACAAAAACCTCGTCCTGGTCATTGCCACCACATCCGCTTTTATTTTGCCGTTCCTGTTAGCGGCGGTGAATGTCGCTCTGCCAACCATGGCGCGCGAGCTCAACATGGAAGCGGTGGTGATGAGCTGGGTCAGCACGTCTTATTTCCTGACGATAGCCATCATCCAGGTGCCTTTCGGGCGGCTTTCCGATATTTTCGGGCGGCGCAGGCTATTCATCCTGGGGCTGGTAATATCAACCGTCGCCTGCTTTCTGGGCGGGTTCGCCAACTCCATTCCCCTACTGATTATCTGCCGCGTTTTTCAAGGGCTGGGGTCGGGCATGACTTTTAACAACAGCGTAGCGATATTAACCTCGGTTTTCCCGGGGAAGGAAAGGGCTAAAGCGCTGGGCATCAGCCAGGCGGGGACATACCTGGGGCTGTCGCTGGGACCGTTCATCGGCGGGGTGATGACCGAGCACGTGGGGTGGCAAAGCATTTTCCTATTAAGCGGCGGGCTGGGGGTTTTACTGATAATCCTCGTCTTCCTAGGATTGAAAACCGAATGGCTGGAAGCCAAAGGAGAAAAGTTCGACGTGACCGGCACGGTTGCCTACATGATTGCCATTGGGTTATTCATGTACGGCTTTTCCAGTTTGCCGACGACGCTGGGCTTTATACTCTTTGGCGTCGGGGTGGCGGGGATGGGCTTCTTCGTCTGGTATGAATTAAGGACGGTTAGTCCGGTTTTTGATTTAACGATATTCCAGAATAACCGGCCATTTTTATTTTCCAATCTGGCGTCGATAATTATTTATATCTCAACGTACGCCATCACCTTCCTGTTGAGCCTGCATCTGCAGTATATCGGCGGGATGACGCCGGACAACGCCGGTATCGTACTGATTGCATCGTCGGTGCTGATGACAATTTTCACGCTGCTATCCGGCTACATCTGTCTAAAATTCACGCCGCGCCTGGTGGCGACAGCGGGCATGGGCATTACCTGCGTGGCGCTGATAATGCTGATTTTCCTGGGCAACAGTACGCCGCTGTGGTACATTATCCTGGCGCTATCAATTTACGGCATCGGCATCGGGCTATTTGTATCGCCAAATACCAACGTTATTATGGGGTCGGTGGAAAGTAAAGTATTGGGGGTGGCTTCCGGCACGCTGGGGACAATGCGCACCGCCGGCATGATGTTGAGCATGGGCATCGTAATGATTTTGTTCTCCGTGTATATCGGCGACGCAGCGATTACCCCAGCCTATTATCCGCAATTTCTGACGAGCGTAAAGGTCGGCTTTGCCATCTTTGCCGCACTGGGGATAATCGGGGTCGTGGCGCAGATGGTTGCCCGCCGAAACGGCAACAAATCGCTCGCCAGATAATAAATCGTAAAAATACTGGCTCACCACACGTATTTGCTTAATCCGTGTTAAAATAACACAGAAAAACCTCGGGAGGGGAATATGAAGATTGGTTTTATCGGCATCGGGCAAATGGGCAGGCACATGTCCCGTCACATACTGGAGGCGGGATATGATTTAACTGTTTATGACGCGATTAAAGAAGCCGCCGCGCCGCTACTGGAGAAAGGCGCCAAGTGGGCTAACACACCCAGGGAGATGGCGGAGGCTTGCGACGTGATTTTCTCCAGCCTGCCGACACCCCCAATTATTGAAGAAGTCGTCTACGGCGATAACGGGCTAAGCCGGGGGTGGAAAAAGGGGGACATCTTTGTGGACATGAGCACCAATTCCCCTTCGTTAATCAGGAAGATAGCCAAAGACGCGGGGAAAAAGGGCGCGATAGTGCTGGACGCGCCGGTGAGCGGCGGGACGAAAGGAGCGGAGGCCGCCACTTTAACGATAATGGTGGGAGGCGACGCCGCGGCGCTGAAAACAGTGGAGAAAATACTCCTGACGATGGGAACGAAGGTCGTCCGGGTGGGGGATATCGGCTGCGGCAACGTGGCTAAACTGGTGAATAACTTAATGTCGCTGGCGATTAATTCAATATCGGCGGAGGGGTTTACGCTGGGGGTGAAAGCGGGAATCGACCCGCAAGTGCTGCTGGATATAATTTCCACCAGCACAGGTGAAAACTGGAGCGCCAAGCAGTATCCCAAGACAACGTTTGTGGGCAATTTTGAGCCGGGCTTTAAAATCAGTCTGGCATATAAGGACATCGGGCTAGCTTTGGACCTGGGCAAAGATTACGGCGTGCCATTGCCGGTGGGAGTGGCGGTGAAAAAAGACCTGGAGGACACGATAGCGGCAGGATATGTCGACAAAGGCGTGGACGCGGTGATATTGCCACTGGAAAAAGCCGCCGGCGTTAAGGTGCGCACTTCAAAATAGCAGGAGGGAAAGATGATAGTCAATCAAGTTAAAGACGTTAGTGAAGTTGAAACTAAAGATGAAATAGTGAAGCAGGGACCGGTGATGCGCAAGGAACTGGTCAGCGCTAAGGACACGGGGGGATTCAGCGTGCTGCTGGTGAGCTTTGGGAAGGGGGCGAGGCTGAACTTCCACGCGCATACCTACGAGCAGATACTTTATGTGACGGAAGGGAAGGGTATCGTGGCGACTAAGGATGAGGAAAAGATTGTAACACCGGGGGCAGTGGTTTATTTTGCCCCGAGTGAAGTGCACTGGCACGGAGCGACGAAAGATTCTTCATTCGCTCACATTTGTATGCAGAAGCCGGGAATCAGGCTGGCGGAGTAAGTGAGAGGGGGTTTTACGCCCCCTCCCCTTTTACATCGATAATCCAGTTAAAATTTATTTAACTTCCGCCCTAAAGGTCATCACAAAATATTCCGGGCGTCCGTTGCGGGCGGGCAGGCCGATGGTTTCCACACCATAGAACTCCCAGCCCTGTTTGGCATGGGCGTTGACGGTGGATTCGAGGTAAGCGGCGACTTCACCTTCCTGGCCGGGGGTGGCGGCGATATTGGGTGGGAACTGAACCATTCTGTAAACGTATGCCATATGTACTTCCTTTCTTTATTTTTCGTTAGAGAAACTACACGTAGATTATGGCTTGCCGTACGTGAGTTTGTCAAGAGTGGGTGGCAATGTTGTAGGGTTTTACCTCACCCTGCCCTCTCCAAACGGGGCGCATTGCTAGTTTGAGATTTATTATTTGGAGAGTGGTTTTAAGTGAGAGGGGCTGCGCCCCTCTCCGTCAGGCTACTCCCTATGTATTGATTCCGTATCAATTACGGAATGATGAAAATGGATTCCAGCCTGCGCTGGAATGACACTTAAAGCAGTTCAAGATTGGGATTGCCC
>CAIWTG010000100.1 GCA_903915565.1 uncultured Chloroflexota bacterium | reverse complement strand
GGCGGGTTTTGAACCCGCCCTAACCATCAACTTATGACTGGTTATTCTTAAAGTCCGGCTAGAGCCATGATTTCCGGGACTTTCTTTTCCCAGGCGACCGCCATAATATGCACACCCTGGCACATGCCTTTCATCTGCTTGATAAGGTTGGCAGCCATCTCGATGCCGATTTTTTCGCGGTCTTCCTTGGCGGCTTTAGCCATGATGTCAATCAAATCGTCGGGGACCCGGATGCCGGCGACGTTGGCGTTCATATAGCGGGCGGAACCGACGTTCTTGAGCGGGATGACGCCCACCATGACTGGCACACCGAATTTATCGGCGCGCTTCATCAGCTTTTCAAAAGACTTGGGGACGTAGCACGCCTGCGTCTGGAAGAACTTGGCGCCGGCGGCGATTTTCTTTTGCATCTTGGCAATCTGGAGTTCGAAAGACGCTTCGGTGTCGTTTTCCACCTTAACGACGGCACCGGGAAAGAAGGCGGGAGCGCCTTTAAGATCGGTACCGGCAAGGTCTTTACCACCGTTGAGGGTGGTGATAGTCTGGAGCAAGGTCACCGAATCAAGGTCGAAGACGTCTTTAGCCTGGGGGTGGTCGCCGCGGGCGGCCATATCACCGGTTAAAGCGAGGACGTTTTTAACGCCCAGCGCCCACGCGCCAAGAAGGTCGGACTGTAAAGCAATGCGGTTGCGGTCGCGGCAAGTCATCTGGTAAATAGGCTCCAGTCCGCCCTGGATAGCGATGGCAGCCGTCGCCAAGCCGGACATGCGCATAACCGAGCTCTGCTGGTCGGTAACGTTGGCGGCATCTACCTTGCCTTTCAGTATTTCAATATTTTCATGCACCTCATGGAGGTCAACGCCCTTAACGGGGCCGAACTCGCAGGAGACGGCGAACTGACCGGATGTTAGTTTAGATTGAAGGCTCATTTCGCTTTCACCTCCTTGGATGCATCAGCCGCGGGTGGGGGTGGGGGCGGCTTGGGGAAATTCTCTAAAGCGAACCGCGGGGTGGACATCATCTCCGGACGGACCATCAGCTTACGATGGTCGAGGGGTTTCATCATATCGTTGAGGCGGCTTAACAAGCCCCGTTCCTTAAGGCGGTTATAAATCAATTCCCAGCCGCAGTCGCGGTCCTGGGAGATTTCACACTTGCCGTTTTTAGCGCCGCCGCAGGCTCCGCTAACGAGGCTCTTGGTGCAGGCGGTGAGGGGACAAATGCCGCCGGTATGCCACAACAGGCACTGGCCGCATTCAAAGCAGCGCTCGCTGCCTTCCCATTCGGCGCGGGAGCCGCCAAGGTTGATGGTATTGCAGCCGGGGTAGACGGGCTTATTGATTGAAGCCGCTACCGCCTGAATGCCGTCGCCGCAGGTTAAAACCAGTACAGCGTCGGCGGCCTGAACCTGGTCGACTTTACCTCTTAAACCTGATTTCACGAGAGCTTTAGAGCAGAGAAAGCCAACGACTTTAGTGCCGGTAACGTTCTTGCCCGCAGCCGCCAGCTTTTGTTTCATTTCTTCAACCTGTTTAGGACCGCCGCTACCGGACGACTGGGCACAGCCGTCGCAGCCGACGATAAAGACGTTGTTATCTTTTTCCAGGTAGGCGATTATCTCGTCGAAGTGTTTTTGTTCGGAATATAACATCGCTCCTCCTTTACACTACCCGATACTGACCGAGGTCTCGACCTTTGGGGGTAACGAAGTGGACGGCACAGGCGATGCAGGGGTCGAAGGAGCGGATGATGCGGACGACCTCGAAGGGATTCTTCTCGTCCTTGACCTTGGTGCCGATGAGCGCCTGCTCGATTGGACCGTGCTGGCCTTTATCGTCCATGGGAGAGACGTTCCAGGTGGTGGGAACAACCGCCTGATAATTGGCGATTTTCTTATCCTTAATTTCAATCCAGTGCCCGAGAGCGCCGCGCGTGCCTTCGATAATGCCCATGCCGGAGGCTTGCTCGGGGAGTTCATATTCAACGTAAGCGGGCTGGCCGGGCTTAAGGGATAATGCCCAGCCCTCCAGGTTATCCACGATGATTTTGGCGGAAAGCGCCCGCGCCAGGTGACGACCAAGCACCGAGAATAAGGCGCTGGGTTTGGCTTTTAGCTGTTTTAAAGCGCCGTCTACCAATTCCTTCACCTTGGGGTCGCCTTTGGCATAGGTAACCGCTACACGAGCCAGAGGACCAACCTCGTAGACCTTGCCATCGTAGCGGGGGGCTTTAGACCAGGAGTAGGCATCGGCTTTGCCGGGCTGGGGCTTGGTATCACCCAGGGAGGGGTGGCGGTTAGAAGTGGCATCTTCGTACCAGGAGTGCCTGACCTGTTCGGTGATTTTGCTGGTATCTAAAGCGCCCGGCTTAAAGTCGGCGCCGATAGTCCCCTGCTTGAAGAGTCGCTCGCGAGTGGCATAATTGGGGCTCTTGCCATCAAGGTCGTACATGCCGTAAGAAAGGAGATTCTTACAGCCGACGCCGATTTCCGCATAGTCTAGGTAAGCGGCAGCGACGGCAAGGACGTCCGGGATATAAACATTATTCACGAAATCCTGGAGGATTTTGATTTTCCAGATATAAGCCATGATGTTGTCGGGGGTGGGGCTAGAGGTTACGCCGCCGGGGACGACACCCACGCTGTGGGGAATCTTGCCGCCGAAAATAGCCACCGCTTCATGGCCGATGCGGCGGATTTCCAGCGCCCTGACGTAGTGGGCGACGGCCGCCTGGTTAATAGCGGCGGGAAGGCGGTAATCTCCTTCGTAGCGGGGCATGAAGGGCTCTAAAGCGCCACGGTTAATGAAGTCCTTGACGGAGTTGAGTTGTGAATCGTTGCCTTCGTATTTAGCCACATCGGCAACATTAACGTAATCCAATGCGGTGAGGTGGTAGAAGTGAAGGACATTATCCTGCACGGACATAGCACCGTGCATCATATTGCGCAGGATGCGCCCATTATCGGGGATTTTATCAGCGATGCCGAAGGCGCTATCAAGACTCAACGCGGCGGCGAGGCCATGACTCTGGGGGCAGACACCGCAAATGCGCTGGGCGATTATCTGGGCGTCGCGCGGGTCGCGCCCACGAAGTATCAATTCCAAGCCGCGGAAGAGGTTGCCGGTGGCGCGGGCGTCCTTAACGACGCCGTTTTCCACCACGCACTCTATCTTCAGGTGACCCTCGATTCTAGTTACGGGGTCGATGACGATTTTAGCCATTATTCCCCTCCTTGTTCGCCCAGTAAGCGCCGACGACCGGTAGGTCTACGTCAACGAGTTTTTCATAGAAGGGGGCAGTCTCGGTGGGGAACTCGGGCTGGGTACAGCCGTTGCAGGGCGCGCCGGCGCCGATGACCCAGTTAGTGCCGCTGTTCCAGTGGCGGATGGGGCAATCGGCATGGGTAATGGGGCCCTTGCAGCCGAGCTCGTAGAGGCAGCCTTCATCACCGAATTTTTTGGCGAACTTGCCTTCATCGAAGTAGGCGCGGCGGGGGCAATTTTCGTGAATCAGCTTGCCGTAGAAAAGCTTGGGGCGGAGGAACTCATCAAGGTCTTCCTCCTTGGGCAAGCCGTTCATAATAATGCCGGCGACCGTCCCCACAAACCAGTCGGGGTGAGGGGGGCAACCAGCGATATTAATCAAGGGTTTGGTGATTTTCTTAGAGGCGAGGAATTTCTGGACAGAGACGCAGCCGGTGGGGTTGGGCGGGGCGGCGGGAATACCGCCGAAGGAGGCGCAAGTGCCCATGGCGATAACCGCCAGAGCATCTTTGGCTAACTCCTCCACGCGCTGCATCATAGCGACGGGTTTACCGTTGCGCTCGCCGACCGCGCCGAAAGCGCCGTTGGCAGCCGTCGGCACTGCGCCGTCCACCACGAGGACGTACTCGCCTTTCTGGCGTTTGGCGGTGTCTTCCATCGCCTGAATCGCCAGGTCGCCAGCGGCAGCCATAATCACCGGGTGAAACTTGAGGTTAATGTGCACGCCGGGCGCCAGCTGGTCGATGAGCATATTTTTGATGGTGGGGCTGGCGGTATTAAGCATGGTGACCGCGCAGCCGCTACAGGCAGCCGTCTGGAGGTAAATGACGGGAAGTTCTTTAACCATCAGGACCAACTCCTTTCTTGAATTTACGAGTAATTACTAAATGCCACTTAATTATACAAGAAATTAGAGACTTGAGGAAATCGGGGGAAATACCTAATATTTGGGCGTGAAAACCCTATTTATGGTACAAAGTAAAATCCCTCTCAATCTCCCTTTTTCAAAGGGAGAGACAGGGAAAGGTAATTATTCCAGCAACGCTTTAGCAACAATCTCGGCTATATCCAGAACCTGCACCTTGTCCGAGGCTTCTTTGTTTTTCAGTCCATCATCGAACATGGTCATGCAGTAGGGGCAAGCGACGCAGATGGTATCCGGCTCTTTGGTTAAAGCTTCTTCTGTGCGGGCGACGTTAATGGGGCTGCCCTCTTTTTCTTCCATCCACATGCGTCCGCCGCCGGCGCCGCAGCAAAAGCCTTTATCATGGTTACGTTCCATCTCGCAGGGTTCATCACCGGTAGCAGCGGCGATAACATCCCTGGGGGCGTCATAGACGTTGTTGTAACGCCCGAGGTAACAGGAATCGTGATAGACTATTTTACCGAGGTCGGCTTTGGCGTTCAGTTTCAGTTTACCTTCCTGAATCAGTTGTTGGATAAACTCAGTGTGATGGACAACTTCAAGGTTGGCGCCGTATTGTTGATAGTCGTTCTTGAAGGTGCTAAAACAGTGCGGGCACTGGGTAATGATTTTCTTAACGCCCTTTTCGGCGAACATCTTAATATTGGCCTGCGCCATGCGGTCGAAAACGTACTCGTTGCCAAGGCGTCGTAACGAATCGCCACAGCACAGCTCGTCGCGGCCCAAAGTGCCCCAGGAAATCCCTGCTTTATTCAAAATCTTTGCCAGCGATATGGTGGTGGTGCGGTTACGGGCGTCGAAAGCGCCAGCACAGCCGACATAGAAGAGATATTCCGTTTTGCCAGCCTCGAAGGGTTTGACATCTAAATCCGCCGCCCACTTGGTGCGCTCGGTGGGGGCAATGCCCCAGGGGTTGCTGCGCGACTCCATATTTTCAAAGAGCAGTAAAAGCTCTTCCGGGAATTTGGCTTTCATTTCCACGAGGTGGCGGCGCATATCAACGATGCGGGGGGCTGCGGCGGGTGTTAATCGGAAGGTTCTGATCGGCAATGCCTGGGGCGGGCTGGCCGCCATGCTGGTGGCCTTGCCGTC
>CAIWTG010000099.1 GCA_903915565.1 uncultured Chloroflexota bacterium | reverse complement strand
GACTATGGAAATTCGCAAAAAAGTAAGAGGCATCGCCTATGACCTTGATGTCGCCAAGATAACTATCCTTGGTATTCCCGATAAGCCCGGTATCGCCGCCAGGATTTTTGTGCCGCTGGCTAAAGCCGGCATCAGCGTTGATACCATTGTACAGAATGCCAGTGTCAAAAAAATCACTGACCTCACCTTTACCGTCACCAAGGGCCAGCTGGCTGGCGCGATGAAGGTCGTCCAGGCAATTGCGAAGTCCATCGGCGCCCGCCAGTGCATCGGCGACCCCAAGTGGGGTATGGTCAGTATCATCGGCTCCGGGATGCAAAATACACCGGGCTATGCCGCGACCATGTTCGATACCTTAAGTAAAGCCGGCATTAACATCCAGCTTATCACTACGTCGGAAATCAGAATTACCTGCATTATCGAAGAGGAAAAAGTCAAAGACGCCGTCAAAGCCTTACACCTGGCTTTCGAGCTGGATAAAAAGTCGTAGTAAACCGATTCGTTAAGATAAAAGATAAAAGAAGGGGCAGGCTTCAAGCCTGCCCCCTGTGTTTTTGGAGCGTAAATCCCCAATCGAGTAATTGCGCAATTGCGCAAATGCGGAAAAGAGGAATTAAGGTTACTAGACCGCGATTACTTCTTTAACTTCCGGCACTTCCTGCTTTAAAATCTTCTCGATGCCGTTCTTTAAAGTCATCGTGGAATGCGGACACCCGGCACATGCGCCGACGAGCTTAACTTTAACCGTTCCTCCCTCTATCCCTACCAGTTCCACATTACCCCCGTCCCGCACTAAATATGGGCGTACTTTATCTAAAACTTCCTTCACTTTTTCTTGCATTTTAAGCGCCACTCCTTTACAATTTATACAAGGCTCTCTATGTAAATTCTAACTGGTATTCAGTCATTTTGTCAAACAAGAAAATATTTGCCTTTATCCCCTTGATTGACCGTTTTCACTGATGTAGAATATATCAACCTTTAAAATATTATAACTTTTTTTGGGGACCGAAATGACGCGTGAAGATGAAAAACAGTTGAGGTACCGCGAACAGCGCAGTAAGGATGCCATCGCTATGGCAATGCAGGCGCACTGGCAGGACGCGGTCGAAATTAACAAAGAAATTGTCGCCAAGTTCCCGGAAGATGTTGATACTTACAATCGTCTGGGGCGGGCTTATATGGAGCTGGGGCGTTACAAGCTTTCCCGCGAGGCTTACCAGAAGGCTGTGGAGCATGATCCGTTTAACTCCATTGCCAACCGCAACCTGCGCCGCCTTAAGGACATGAAGGAAACTGGTAAGGTCGAGGTAGAGACCGATAAAGTTGAACCCCAGCAATTTATTGAAGAAATCGGCAAGTCCGGCGTCGTTACATTAGAAGAGCTGGCAAAAAAAGAAAAGCGTGCCAGCACTGTCGCCGGAGATAAAGCGGTACTCAAGATTGACGGCTCCCACCTCGTCGTGGAAAACAGCCGCGGCGAATATCTGGGCAATGTGGAGCCGAAACATGCCCCCCGTCTGATACGTTTAATGTTAGGGGGCAATAAATATTACGCTACTGTTGTTAAGTCAACCGCCGAGGGCATGACCATTATGGTTCGCGAAACATTTCAAGACCCTTCCCAGGCTGGCAAACTCTCCTTCCCGCCTAAAGGTTCGGCAGAATTCCGCGCCTATGGCAGTGATAAACTCACCAAGATAGAGGGCGAAGAGGGAGATGAATCCGGCTATACCATTGTCGGCGGCGATGAAGTTGAAGTTCTGCCGGAAGAAACCGAAGCAGAGGAAAATGACACCGGCAACGAGGACGAATAGGAGGTCCATAATCTAATGGTATCGGGTGCATCCAGGCCAGTTATTATCGAAGAAGAAATGAAGCGGTCCTACCTCGATTACGCGATGAGCGTTATCGTCTCGCGCGCTCTTCCTGACGTCCGCGACGGTTTAAAGCCGGTGCACCGCCGCATCCTCTTTGCCATGTATGACATGAACCTCCGCTCCAACAGTCCCACGCGTAAAAGTGCCCTCATCGTCGGTGAAGTGCTTGGTAAATACCACCCCCATGGCGATACCTCGGTCTATGACGCTATGGTACGTATGGCGCAAAATTTTTCCATGCGTTACCCTCTGGTAGATGGCCAGGGCAACTTCGGCAGTGTGGATGATGACCCCCCCGCCGCCATGCGTTATACCGAAGCCCGCCTGGCCAAGATTGCTGAAGAAATGCTGGTCGACATTGACAAGGAAACCGTCGACTTCATGCCCAACTACGATGACCATCTCCAGGAACCTACCGTTCTTCCCGCCCGCCTTCCCAACCTCCTCCTTAACGGCAGCTCCGGTATCGCGGTTGGTATGGCGACCAACATCCCGCCTCATAACCTGGTGGAAGTCTGTGACGCCATCTCTTATCTGATTGATAATCCCAAAGCTACTATCGAAGAGCTTGGTAAATATGTTAAAGGACCGGATTTCCCTACCGCCGGCATCATCCAGGGCAGGGAAGGCATCCAGAATGCCTACGCCACCGGCCACGGCAAGATCGTCGTCCGCGCCCGGGCGCACATCACCAGCGTTTCCGCCGGCGGCAAACAACAGATTATCGTTACCGAATTGCCTTACCAGATCAATAAAGCGGCGCTTATTGAAAACATTGCCGATCTGGTCAAGGATAAAAAGATTGACGGCATCAGCGACCTCCGTGACGAGACTGACCGCCAGGGTATGCGCGTCGTTATTGAGCTGAAAAAGGAAACTCAGCCCGAAGCCGTCCTGAACAACCTCTTTAAGCATACCACCATGCAAAGCTCCTTCTTCGTCAACATGCTGGCTCTGGTGGACGGGCAGCCCAAGGTTATCAGCCTTAAAGAAGCCCTCGAGCAATATATTGAGTTCCGCCAGAAAGTCATCACCCGGCGCACCAGGTTCTTACTCAAACAGGCGGAAGCCCGCGCCCACATTTTAGAAGGCTTGAAAATAGCCCTCGACCATATTGATGCCGTCATTAAAACCATCCGCGAGTCGCAAACTTCAGAAGAAGCTCGTAAAAACTTGATGTCCCGCTTTTCCCTCTCCACGATTCAGGCGCAAGCTATCCTGGACATGCAGTTGCGGCGCTTGGCCGGATTGGAAAGACAGAAGATTGAAGAAGAATATGCCGAGGTCATTAAAAACATCTCCTACTTTAAAGACCTGCTGGCTAACCCCAAGAAAATCCTTTACCTGGTGAGAGATGATGTAAACGACATCAAGTCCAAGTACGGCGATAAGCGCCGCACGGAAATCCTTGACCAAGCTGCACAAGACTTCACGGCAGAAGAACTTATCCCCCACGAGCGAGTCGTCGTCACTTTAAGCTCCCGCGGCTTTATCAAGCGGATACCCGCCCGCCTTTACGCCCTGCAGCACCGCGGCGGCAAGGGCATCATCGGTCAGGTCACCCGTGAAGAAGATGCTGTCCTGATTTTGACGGTGGCGGATACCCACGACGACCTTTTCTTCTTTACGGATAAGGGCAAGGTTTATTACCTGAAGTCCCATGAAATCCCCGCCGGCGCCACCCGCACCTCCAAAGGTCTGGCGGTCATTAACCTCATCTCCATCTCCGAGGGCGAAAGAGTCACGGCGATGGTCGCCACCACCGGCCTGATGAAGGACACCTTTATGGTGATGGCTACCAAGATGGGCGAAATTAAAAAAACTCCGGTGGACAATTTTACCACCGTGCGCTCCAGCGGCTTGATTGCCATGGATTTAGAACCCGGCGACGAGCTAGTCTCCGTCTGCCTGGCTACCGATAAAGACGACGTTATTATGGCCACCCGCAAAGGCCAGTCAATCCGCTTTGATGTTGGCGGACTCCGTTCCGCATCCCGCATCTCCGGCGGTGTGCGCGGCATGCGCGTCGCTCAAGGCGACGCCATCATCAGCATGGACCGCGCCGATAAAGACAGCTACGTTCTAGTGGTGACGGAAAACGGCTATGGCAAGGTCACCCCGGTTGGCGAATATCCCCAGCAGCACCGCGCGGGCAGCGGTGTGAGAACCTTTAAGATTGTTGACAAGACCGGCGATGTTACCGCCTTCCGTGTGGTTAAACTTAACCAGCAGGTGATGCTGGTCACCGCCGAGGGCATGATGACCCGCACCCCCGTTAAAGAAGACGACCCGCGCAAGGGCATTACCACGCAGGGCAGGTCAACCCAGGGCGTTAAGATTATGACGTTAGACCCCGGCGACCGCCTGGTGGCGATAACCGTCTTTGCCGAAGAAGAAGAAAAAGAAACAGACACCAAAGACGACAAAAAAGCTAAGAAGTAAATATAAATAGAATCGATAGAAAAACTAAGGCTCCGAAATACTTCGAGCCTTTTTGTTATTATCTGTCATTGCGAAGAGTCCTTACACAGAAGGACGACGTGGTTTATCCTCCGAAGCTTTAGCGTAGGATGGAAATCTCTATGCCAGCCTTGGTTATCCGTTTTTCCCCACACAAATTTCCGTCCCCTCCAACCCGCACGCATTGCACGCATTATTCCGGCAGTCCGGAGTCTCCTCACCGCTTTTGGCTTTGAGATATTCTTTCTTTAAAAACTCTTCTGTTACCCCCGCGTCAATGTGCGACCACGGCAATATTTCGTCCAAAGAACGCTCGCGGCTGGCGTAAAACCCCGGCTCGATGTCGGTGCCTTTAAAAGCCTGCAGCCACTTAGCGTGGTCGTACAGCTCGCTCCAGGCGTCAAAGCGGCAGCCCAATTCCCAGGCGCGCTTTATTACCTTCCCGATTTTCCTGTCGCCCCGCGCCATCACCGCCTCCAGCAGGCTTACGTTAGGGTCGTGCCAGGCCAGCCGCACGCCTTTTTGTTGGAGGTATTTCTGCAGGAGTTCCTGTTTGGTTTGTATTGTTGCCGCATCATCCTGTTTGCTCCACTGGAATGGCGTGTGCGGTTTGGGGATAAAGGTTGCCACGCTGACGCGAATCATCGGCTTTCTGCCGCTGGCTTTTTTACCCTGCCCTCGCACCTTATCCACTAGAGATATAATGCCCGTTACGTCTTCCATCGTTTCCGTGGGCAGCCCGACCATGAAGTAGAGCTTAAAAGACGTCCACCCCCGCTCGAAGGCTTTACCCGCCGTCTCCAGCAGGCTCTGGTCGGTGATGTTTTTGTTAATGGCACCGCGCAGTCTTTCGCTGCCGGCCTCCGGTGCAAAGGTAAGACCCGTCCGGCTCCGCGTGGGTAATGACGCCACCAGCTTTACGGAGGCGTCGTCCAGTCTTAAAGAGGGGAGCGATAGGGCGATTTTAGGAAACTTTTGCGCCAGTTTCGCCACCAGTTTATCGATACCGGAATAATCGCTGGTGTTGAGCGATACCAGAGAAATTTCGTCGTACCCGCAGTTGTTAATGATGTCCCCCGCTGCTTTAACGACTTCGTCATGCGGACGTTCCCGCACCGGACGGTAAATCATGCCGGCTTGGCAGAAGCGGCAGCCTCGACTGCACCCGCGCTGCACCTCTATCGCGCCCCGGTCGTGCGTTACCTCGATGAAGGGCACTACGAGCTTAACGGGCGGCGGCGGTAGCATATTGACCAGCCGACGTTTTACTTTTGGTTTGGCTTCCGGCGCATTAGGTTTAATGCTCTTGATAAAACCGTCTTTATCGTACTTAACGTCGTACAAACTGGGGACGTAGACGCCTTCGACCTTCGCCAGCTGACGCAGGAGTGGGTTTTTGCCCTTCCCATTTCCCCCCCGCCACACGTCCACCATCTCCAAAATGATCTCTTCCCCGTCCCCGATGACAAAAGCGTCGATAAAGTCCGCCATCGGCTCGGGATTTAGCGTGCAGGTCCCACCGGCGATAATCAGGGGGTAGGAGTCGTCTCTTTCCGCCGCCAGAACGGGTATCCCCGCCAGGTCGAGCATGTTTAAAACGTTGGTATACCCCAGCTCATACCCCAGCGAGAACCCGATGATGTTAAAGTCCTTTAGCGGACGCTGACTTTCCAGGCTGAACAGGTGTTCTTTATTGCCCCGCAGCGCTGCTTCCATATCTACCCATGGCGCGTAAACGCGCTCCGCCAACACGTCCGCCTCTTTATTGAGTATCTCGTAAAGAATGGGCACCGCCAGGTTGGACATGCCGATTTCGTAAGTGTCCGGATACGCCAGCGCAACTTTGATGAGGACAGCATCCCAGTCCTTAACGACGCTGTTCCATTCCCCGCCGGTGTATCGCGCCGGCCGGATTATCTTATGGAGGATTTCATTATTAAGCACGTTAAAATTATAGGGGTTGGAGCGGTGGAGTAGCAAATGACAGCCGCAGCTGTCATCCTGAACGTAGCGAAGGTCTCGTTAGTGTCGAGGGGAGCAATTACGTAATTGCGCAATTGCTAATGTTTTATCCTCGTCACCCTCTCCCCTTGCGCTTTAGGCGTCCCCGCCACCCTGAACTTGCTGTTATCAATCCGCGGCACGGCTGTCTCTTCCGCTCTATCCGCTCTTGGCGCCAAGTCGTAAGGTATGCGGTAGGCGCGGTAAATCATATTGGTCTTCATCATCCGGTGCAGAAATGGGCTGATGTATTCCCAGACTATTTCATTTTTCGGTGTAACCTCAATAATGCGGCCGATGTTGCCTTCGGTTATCATCGTGTTGCCGTTAGGCAGGCGCTGGGCGGAACTGATAAATGCGCTGTAGAGCCGCCCCGACCCGGGCATCATCGGCGTCGGGTACTGCCACTTTATCTCTAAAGTAATAGGGTCTATTTCTAAAACCCGCGAAGTATCCCGCTTGGCGTTATCAATTCCCTCCGGTGAGGTGGGATTGGGAGCGCCGTAGCCCGCCGCCCCGCCGTTATCAAAGAGCAATATGTTCCCCTCCCCCTTTAGGCCCCGCGGTATCATATGCGCGTGGTGCTGCCCGATGATTTGACCGATTTTTCTTAGCTTTTCGTTGGCGGTGAAATATGGTCCCAGCTGCCACACGATTTTCCCCGTTTTTCTATCAATGATGGCAACGACATTTGTTTGTCGCCCGCTGACAATAATGTTATCCGGATGAAAACGCTTATCGCCTTTGTCGTAAAACTGGTTGGGGCCCAGTGTGGACATGGAGTTCATGTGCATCCAGTCGCCCCAGCCCGCGGTCATTGGCCCGATGCCCGGTTTGCGCCGGATGGTCTCTTTAGCAACGTCGTCAAACCCCATTTCCTCAAAGTGGTCGCTGCAAATCCATTCCCAGGTAATTTTACCCTCCCCATCCACCTCGATGATGACGTCGTCCACCAGCGGTTTTTCGCTGATTTTCTTATTGGTGAGGTTCCTGTGGCAGATTAAAAGCGTCCTGCCGTTCGTTTTTGATTTCATCTGGGGCACGTAATACCCCACCGGATTCCCCTCCCGCTGGTAGTCGTGGTGCTGCCTCGCCATCCACCTTGGCTTCTGGCGCGGGTCTTTTATTCGCTCAAACCTGTCGAACTTCCAAAGGATTTTACCGTCCCAGTCTACTTCCACCAGGTCGACCATGTCCTGGAAGCCGTATTTCATGTTGCGTATGCCCGTGCTGCCCATGATATTTCCGTTGGACAGCATCTTATTCGGGAAACCGTCCAGACCCTGCCAGCGGTTGACTACGTTGCCGTTCATATCTATCAGCACAGCGCCGTAGCCGTTATTGTGGTGCAGCTCCGCCGGGAATAGCGTATAGCCGTTCCAGCACTTTTCGGGATAGTAAATGGTCGTCCCCGTTGGGTATACACTTGGCGGCATTTCATCCCTCCCGTATAAAGTTAATACATCTTAACTCACTGTCTTTATTTTTTCTACTTTTATTATTTAAAAAAAAGGACTATATTATGGTGAAAAGTAATTTTTATTGATAAGGAGAAGAAAATGAACGTTATCTGGGTTACCTCTGATACTTTGCGGCGCGACCATGTGGGCGCTTACGGGAATAAGAAAATTGTTACTCCCTCCATCGACGCCCTGGCCGCTAAGTCGGTGCGCTTCGACCGGCATTATATCGCCGGCTTTCCCACCATGCCCACCCGCGCCGACTACCTCACCGGACGCTGGACGATGTCTTATATGCAGTGGGAGCCGTTATTCAGTGACGAAGTGCTGCTGCCGGATATTCTGGCTAAAAATGGCGTCCACACCGCCGCCGTCGTTGACACGCCGTTTTATATTCGCAACGGCATGAATTATGACATGGGCTTCCGCCACTTTACCGAAGTTCCCGGTCAACTGCATCAGACGTGGCAAGTAGACCCGGATACCAAGAAGGGGAGTGTCCTTCACACCATTTATGGAGGCGACGTTAAGGCCGACTGGCGTTATGAGGCGGATTATATTTCGCCGCAGACCTTCCAGAAAGCCGCCAACTGGCTGGAGCGCCACTACAAGGAAAACTTCTTTCTCTATGTGGATACCTGGGACCCGCACGAGCCCTGGGAACCGCCCCAGCACTACCGCGAAATGTACTGGCCCGGTCATGATGGCAAACAGGCGATGCCGATTTATGGCTACTGGCCCAAGGTTCCCGGTATTACCCAGGAACTGGTGGATAAAGCCCACGCTTCCTATTGTGGTGAAATTACAATGGTGGATACCTGGTTTGGATATTTAATGAAAAAGGTAGAAAACCTGGGCCTGATGGACAATACCGTGATTATTTTCACCAGCGACCACGGTTATTACTTCGGGGAGCATGGCGGCATCCTGGGCAAGATGGTCTTCGCCCGGGACAAGGAAGGCAAGATGCAGGGCAATGGTATCTGGTCGCACTCGCCGTTCTATGAAGAAGTTACCAATACCCCGCTGTTCATCTACGTGCCCGGCAATAAACCGGGTAAATATACTGGCATCACCTCCGCCGTCGACCTGATGCCCACGGTGCTGGAAATCATGGGCGCCGAGATTCCTTCTCGCGTTCAGGGCAAGTCGCTCCTGCCGGCAGTTAAAGACCAGACGGTTCCCGGTCGCTCTTACACTATTAGCGCCCACCCGTTCATTAATGGCGGCGAGTGGATGAAATCGGTGGATGGCGTCAACCGTATGACGGCGGAAGACTCCGCCGCTACGGTCACCACCGCGGAATGGACCCTGCTCTATGACACCGAAGCGGGTCGTACCGAACTGTATAATATCAAATCCGACCCCAAGCAGTTAAAGAACCTTATTAAAGAACAGCCGGACAAAGCCAAAGAGCTGCACCAGCTATTAGTTAAATACATGAAAGAAACCAAACTCGCCGACCACCTCCTCAAACCCCGCTTGGAGTTGAGGTTTTAATTTAATCGTCTCCCTTTCCAGTCCCCCCTTTCTGCTAGCGGAGACCTGTCCTTCGTAGAGCGGAAGGAGGAGTTAGGGGAAAAGGTCTTTTATCTAACAAAAAAAGGGGGGCTGGAAACAGCCCCCCAAATTACCAATTACCAAATACTAATTGCTAACCCCTAAACCTCCCTGAACTCCCCCTCCACTGTCCCTTCGTCTTTGCCCTTCCCCCCTTCAGGAGGAGGTGGCTGACCGCCCGGTGGCGGCTGTTGTTGCCCGCCGGGCGGCGGTTGCTGTTTGCTGTAGACCGCCTGGCCTATTTTTTGCATCGTCTCGTTCAAGGCTTGGGTGGCGGACTTAATGGCCTCAACGTCCGTCCCCTGTAGAGCGCTGCGCACCGCTTTAATTTTTTCCTCCGCCTCGCTGTTCATGTCAGCGGGTATCTTGTCCTTGTTGTCGCGGAGCATTTTCTCGCTCTGGTACGCCATGGTGTCCGCCGTGTTCTTGGCTTCTATTTCGTCGCGGCGCTTGGCATCATCCGAGGCATGAGCCTCCGCTTCTTTCTGCATCTTGGCGACCTCGTCCTTGGAGAGGCCGCTCGACGCGGTAATTGTAATTTTTTGCTCTTTGCCGGTGCCTTTGTCCTGCGCCCGCACGTTGAGGATGCCGTTGGCGTCGAGGTCGAAGGTGACCTCAACCTGCGGTATGCCCCGGGGAGCTGGTAAAATTCCGTCCAGCATAAACCGCCCCAGTGTGCGGTTGTCGTTAGCCATGGGACGTTCGCCCTGGAGGACGTGTATCTCCACGCTCGATTGACTGTCCGCCGCCGTGCTGAATATCTGGCTTTTGGCGGTGGGGATGGTGGTGTTGCGGGGGATAAGGGGAGTAGCCACGCCGCCTAATGTCTCGATGCCCAGCGTTAAAGGCGTCACATCGAGGAGTAAAACGTCTTTGACCTCGCCCTTGAGCACGCCCGCCTGGATGGCGGCGCCGATGGCGACCACCTCGTCCGGGTTGACGCTCTTATTGGGTTCTTTACCGAAGAACTGTTTGACTTTATCCTGCACCAGCGGCATGCGCGTCTGCCCGCCGACGAGTATCACTTCGTCGATTTGGGCGGCTGTCTTGCCGGCGTCGGTGAGCGCCTGGCGGCACGGGTCGATGGTCTTTTCGACCAAATCCATCACCAGCTGTTCCAGCTTGGCGCGGTTGAGGTTGATGTTTAAATGTTTGGGCCCGCTGGCGTCCGCCGTTATAAACGGCAGGTTGACCTCGGTCTGCTGCACGGATGATAGCTCTACCTTGGCTTTTTCCGCCGCCTCCTTGAGTCGCTGCAGGGCCGTCTTGTCTTTGCTTAAGTCTATCCCCTGGTCTTTTTTGAACTCGGCAATCAGCCAGTCCATGATTCTCTGGTCGAAGTCCTCGCCGCCCAGGTGCGTATCGCCGTTAGTGGACTTTACCTGGAAGGTGCCCTCGCCCAGCTCGAGTATCGAAATATCGAATGTGCCGCCGCCAAGGTCGTATACTGCGATGGTTTCGTCGGTTTTCTTGTCCAGCCCATAAGCCAGCGCCGCCGCCGTCGGCTCGTTGATAATTATTAAAACGTTAAGTCCGGCAATGGCGCCGGCGTCTTTGGTTGCCTGTCTCTGCGCGTCGTTAAAATATGCCGGCACGGTGATAACCGCGTCGGTGATTTTCTCGCCTAGGTAGCCCTCGGCGTCCGCCTTTAGCTTCTGCAAAATCATCGCCGATATTTCCGGCGGGCTGTACTCTTTGCCGCCCATCAAAACACGCACGTCGTTATTTGATGCCTTAGTGACTTTATATGTCTTGCGCTTGGCGTCTTCCTCCACCGGCAGCTCGCGTCCCGCCGGCTCGCCCCACTTACGTCCCATAAAGCGCTTGATGGCGTAAACCGTGTTCTCCGGGTTGACGATTGCCTGGCGCTTGGCTATCTGCCCCACCAGCCTCTCCCCGTTTTTATTTATCGCCACAACCGAGGGAAACAAACGGCTGCCCTCGGAACTGGTAATTACTACAGGCTCGCCCGCCTCCAGTATCGCCACCTCGCTGAAAGTTGTCCCCAGGTCTATCCCTACTGCTTTAGCCATGTTTCTCTTCCTCCTTGTTATCTTCAGGTTGTTCTTTCTGAGCTAATCCCTTTTTATCCTCTTCTGTTTTTGTTTCTTTAGCATGAGCCTTATGATGTTTCTCTTCTTCGCCGCTGCCCACTCCCACGCGGGAAGGACGCAGCAGTTTATCATTTATCATATAGCCCTTTTGATATTCGGCGATGACCATACCTTCGGTGCCCTTTTCATGCTTAATGGCTTCGTGTAAATTCGGGTCGAAAGCCATGCCCAGCGCGCATATCGGTTTGACCCCCTGCCCCTCGAGGACGGTTTTAAATTTCTTTTCTACCAGCCTCACGCCCTCCACCCAGTCGGTTTTAGCGTATTCCTCCGGGATGTGCGCAATCGCCCGTTCCAAATCATCCACTACCGGCAGGACGCTGTTGCACAGGTTGGCGTTGGCGTAGCTGTTAAAGTCCAGTCTTTCCTGCTCGACGCGGCGCTTGTAATTGATAAAGTCCGCCTGCGCCCGCTGCCAGCTTGCCAGAAATTCCTCGGCGCGTTTCTTTTCTGCTGCCAGCGCCTCATCGATGCCTGGGGTTGCTTCCGGCAGCTCTTCCGGCGTCGCGTCTTGGGGGCTTTCAACGCTTTCTTTATTCAGTTCTTCTTTTTCTTCGGGTTCTTTGGGCATCATAACTAATATCCGTTACTTAAAATTTGTTAACTGCGGTTTTCCGGACCGTACAGACCGCCCATCAGCTGGTTCAGCACGGACGAAAGGTAAAAGACCGTGGGAATAGTGTGAGAATAGGGCATCCGTGTCGGCCCGACTACTGCTAATGTGCCGGAGGCTTCCTCGGGCAGGCCGTACCGGCAGATGACCACGCTGCAGTTCTGGATGCCTTCGTACTGGTTTTCCTTGCCGATGATTACCTGCACGCCCGGAGCGATTAAGTTTTCCGGTACGATAACTTTTAACAGCCCGCGCTGCTCCACCAGTTCCATCAGGTTGCGCATTTGATTGCTCTGTGTAAACTCCGGCTTATCCAGCATGAAGTGCCAGCCCTCCAGATAAGGCTCCTGGTACTCTTTACTGTCCTCGGCGCCCATAATTTCCGCCAGGTGTTCGCTGGCTTTCTTTTCCAGCGCCGTGAGTTCTATCTTGCTCTTGGTAATCTCTTTTTTCGTCAGGCCGGCGTAAGTATTGTTCAGTTTATTGCTGATATTCGTCAGGTCCGGCTGCGTTACCGCCTCGTCAAACGTGATTAGCTTTTGTCTGACGGTTGCCCCCTCCAGCACCACCACCATTAAAGCCCGCGTATCCTGCACTGATATTAGTTCCAAATGCTTTAGCTTGCAGTCGTTGCTTTTGGGCAGACTGACCACCGCCACGTTCTGGGTGAGTCTCGCCAGCATTGACGCCGTTAAACTTAGCCACGCCTCCACCTCTTTTTCCACCTGGTGGAAGGTATGGCTGATTAAATACTGCTCCTCGCGGGGGAGGGCAATATTGTCTATTGACTGCACGTAATAGCGGTAGCCTTTATCCGACGGTATGCACCCCGCCGATGTATGCGGGCGGATGAGGTAGCCTTCTTTTTCCAGCAACGCCATCTCGTTACGGATGGTCGCCGGGCTTACCCCCAGTTCGGCTTTGTCCGCCACCGCCTGCGAGGGCACCGGTATAGCATCCGTAATGTACCGCCGCACGATGTAATTTAGGATTCTTCCGCTTCTTTCGTTTACCATTCCTGTCTCCGTTAGCAGTCACAAGCCACGACTGCTAATCATATCTAATTTAGCATTTTGAACGCCTTTTTGTCAAGAGACTAAAGTATCAAAAATCCAACCTTTTCTTGTCTCTTAAAAGCCAAGTATGTTAAACTTATTCCGTGGATATTACTTGGTTAGGTCATTCCTGCTTTCGCATCCGGGGCAACCAGGCCGTCATTATCACCGACCCTTTCCCCCCGGGCTTGGGCTATAACCTCGGCAAACAGGTCGCCGATATCGTTACTATCAGTCACCCCCACCCCTCCCACTCTTACGACGAGGGTATCACCAGCCCCCATCGGCTGGTCAAAGGCCCTGGCGAGTATGAAATCAGCGGCGTCTTGATTCTTGGCATCACCGCCTATCACGACGCTGTCAAAGGCCAAAGCAAAGGTAAGAACTATATCTACCTGATGGAAATCGACGGCGTAACGGTTTGCCACCTCGGCGACATCGGCCATATCCCCGATGATGACGAGGTTGAAGAGCTGGGCAATGTAGATATCCTGATGATACCCGTCGGCGGCGTTTCGACGATTAATGCCGCGATGGCCGCCCAAACCGTCCGCAAGGTCGAGCCGAAAGTCGTTATTCCCATGCACTACAAGACCGACCAATCAACCCGCGACCTTGAGACCGTTGACGGCTTTGTCAAAGAAATGGGCCAGCTCTTAATCGAACCCCGCCCCAAATACACGGTCAGCAAATCCAATCTCCCCCTGACCCTGCAGGTTATAGTACTAACGCCTTAATCCCCGCCCGCGATATTGATGCCGATGAAGTTATCTGGGCTTTCTTCCAGAAGCATTCCAGGTAAGACTATCCGCCATTGAGAAATTCAGAGAATATTTTATTAAAGACTTCGGTGTCGCCTTTATGCGGCGCATGCCCCGTGCCCTCAACCACTACAAGCTTTGCCCCGGGAATTTTCTTCACCGCCCGCCGGGCTATGCCTACCGGTAGATAAAGGTCCCGTCTCTTCCAGACCAGCAGCGTCGGTATTTTTAAACCCTGTAATTCTTCACTGTTATAATTACGGTGGAATTTCTCGCCCGGCCTCATCAGGAAAGTGGGGAATGGCTGTTTTATCCGTTTTACCTTACGCCATACCCAGAAAAACAACTGCAGGAAATTACCCAGGGCGCTCAAGTTTCCGAACCCCGTCGTATCAATCAGCACGAGCTTACTGACCTTTTGAGGTTGTTCAATCGCTACTTCCAGGCAGAATCTCCCCCCCAGCGAATGCCCCGCCAGCACCGGCTTTTCCAGGTTTAATTTATCAATAAACCCCGCCAGGAAATCCGTGAAGTCACTGAAGTAGTAGCCGCTTTCATTTCGCTCGCTCTCCCCATACCCCAGCAGGTCCAACGCATAAAAGCTAAAGTGGTCGCCGAGCGCTTCCATTGTGCCTGTCCAGTCCCGTGCGTCGCTGGCGCCGCCATGTATCAGCACTACCGGCGGACCGCTCCCCGCTTTAAGGTAATGCGCCTCACGACCGTTTATTTTTATCTTGTGGCTTTCGATGTGGTTATTACTCATGTCCTGTCGCCTCGGTTTTAATAAAGTCTATGAATTCTTCTAGCAGACGTGTGTTGATTCTCTCCTGACGGTAGACGCCGTAAAAGTCCCGCTTGAGCCGCAGTCCCTTCACGTTGACCTGCTGTACCGTTCCCTGTGCCGTGCATTGTTTTATCGCCAGATTGGAAACGAAGGTGATGCCCGCCCCCGCCGCTACCGCCGCCACGACTGCTTGCGTACTGCCCAGCACCATGTGTGGCGTCCAATGGCGGATGTCCAGCCCCGCTTTACTTAAAAGGTTTTCCAGGCTCTGCTGTGTGCCCGATGTCGTTTCCCGGAAGATGAATGATTCACCCTCCAACTCGCGCGCCGTCACCTCGTCTTTTCCCGCAAACGGATGGCCGGGGAAAACAATCAGCGCTATTTCATCGCTGGCGATTTTAAAGGACGTCAGGTCTTTCTCCTCCGGTTTTATTCCGCAAAAGCCGATGTCGTAGGTATTAGCGTTAATATGGCTGATGACCGTCAGCGAATCGCTCACGTTAACCTGTATCTTTACCGCCGGGTATCTTTGTTTGAACTTTGCCAGTAAAATTGGCAGCAGGTATTCTGCGGGTATCGTGCTCGCCGCGATGTTCAGTTCCCCGGAAACCTTATCGCGCAGCTGCTCCAGGTCGTACCGCAGCTTTTCCTGTTCCCCTCCCACCGCCTCCGCGAATTTCAACAGTCGTTTGCCTCCCTGTGTCAGCGCGATGTTTCTCTGACTGCGGTCTATCAGCCTCACCCCCAGTTCCTGCTCCAGCTTCTGTAACTGGAAGGTCACCGCCGGCTGGCTGATGCCCAGCTTTTTCGCTGTTTCCGAAAAGCTCCCCAGCCTCACTATTTCCTGGAAGGTCTTTAGATATTCAATATTCATATTGGTTGTCATTGCGAGTCCTTCCGCAGAAGGACGTGGCAATCTCCATCATTGGCTTCAACCCCGTTAGATATAAATAAAACTTATCTTGAATGAAAATAATACTTATGTTATAATCACTCACGATTATTTTAGTTGATTCGTATTTATTCCTCAAGTTGAATGAGAGAGGCAGAGCATGTCATTAAAAAAGTTTTTAATACAGTCGGAAGTGCTGGGACGCGGCAACGATGAGGTGGGCGAGTTACTCATGTCCAACTTTTTAAGGCTGATGGTGGAAAGCCCGGATAAGCCCGCCGCTTTAATCTTCTGGAATACCGGCGTTAAACTGGTCTGCGAGGGTTCCTGGGCTTTAGTCCATCTGAAAAAACTGGAGGAGCAGGGTGTAGCCATACTCGCCTGCTCCTCCTGCCTGGAGTACTTCGACCTTACGGATAAACTCAAGGTAGGCCAGCCGACTAATATGGTCAAGTCTATCGCCGCCCTCCTCCAGGATGATGTCGTTTGTCTTTAAATATGGCTTTACCTGCTGAACCCCTCATAGTACAATTATCGCTAAGAGGTAAAAAACTTGGACGAACAAAAACTCCGTCTCACCGAAACCGTCCACGGCGCGGGTTGAGCTTGTAAGATAGGTCCGGCGGACCTCGCCAAAGCGCTGGCTGGCCTTAAGTTCCAGTCCCACCCCAACCTCATCGCGGGGATGGAACATGCCGAGGACGCTGGCGTCTATAAGCTCACCGACGACCTGGCTATTGTCCAGACGACGGATTTCTTTACACCGATTGTTGACGACCCTTTCGACTTCGGGCAGCTCGCAGTTGCCGGTTGGATGTTCAAGCCTGTCATCAGGGTCAGGATTAATAATGGAGTATGATAATAAAAAAAATAACGGCGCATTTTGTATCCAT
>CAIWTG010000098.1 GCA_903915565.1 uncultured Chloroflexota bacterium | reverse complement strand
CCTTACTAAGCAACGGTAATGTCGGCATCGGGACGACGAGTCCGACCGGAAATCTTGATGTAGAAAACAGCAATAAAACTGCCACCCTGTGCCTCAACGGCAAGTGTAGTGCTAATTCCCTAGGCACTCCTGGATATTCGAAACTTCCTGGCGGCCTTATTATAGAATGGGGTGCAGCCCAGGAGACCTCCGGTAATAACGCCCCACAACTTGTTACGCTGCCTTTGGCATTTCCAAACGCGTGCCTTCAAGCCGTTGGAGGGTCGAGTTCTACCGGCACATATGGAGGGGCTTATTGCTCTTCAGCAACTCAGATTTATATTTGGGCGAACAACAACACGGGTGGAGTCCAATGGATAGCTATCGGTTACTGAAAAGCCGGGTAAATATGGACAGGCACTTGACGTTAATGGCACAGTCAGGGCAACTGGCTTGACGATGAGCGGGCAGACACCGGAGAGCGGGTATGTATTGACAGCCAGTGATAGTTCTGGCGATACAACATGGACATCATCAAGCGGAGTAAGCGGCTGGACACAATCAGGTACAAATACAACAACGACTGACAACGTCGGCATCGGGACGACGAGTCCGCAATACCCGCTTGATGTAAGTGGAGCCATAAACGGTTTTGACATCGTGCCTATCGCGGTACGATCGTTGCCTGGCATGGATCCCTGACCGGCACGCCGGCTCTTCCTAATGGATGGGCGCAATGCAACGGCCAAACCGTGAATGACCCAGCCAGTCCCTATAACGGCCTAGTTCTTCCTAATTTGAACGCCAATGTGTATACGGGTTCCGGCGGAAGATTTTTAAGGGTGGCGCGACAAGCGGCACGCTTCAAGATGCTTCCCAGGTGCCTATCGTCACGGAAACCAGCGCTGCCGGGATATATTTTGACGCCAGCGGTGATAGCATGACCGGATACCAGAGCGATTATGACATAGTAACCTGCAATACCAAGAATGCCCGCGGCATGGCGGCCAATACTGGTACAGGTGCCGTTACCCAGAATGCCGCCGTCCGTGTGCGTTCGGCGAATATGAGTGTAATCTGGATTATCAGAATAAAATAATACTATTAAATCTTTAGTTGTGTCATCGGTTGATTATCGGCTGTTTCGGTCATAAGGCGCTTTTATAAGAAAGGGAGGCCTCAGCTTCCTTATAGACCGTCCCTTAATTCCTTCCACATATCTAAGCAATTGCTTATCAATAAGTTAGTCAATAAATAATTATGCATGCTTTTTCATTCTTTATCAATATAACAATCATTTCTGTATCTATATGTCAAAGAATGTAAAGATTTTCCTTGACAAATTTTATTTTTCCATTTATAATGCAAATAATATTTTGTTAAGGAGAATAGATGCTTAACGGCGGGTTAATGACAATTGAAGATTTAGCGGATTATCTAAAGGTTACGCGGCGCACTATTTATGACTGGTTGAAGCATAATAAGGTACCGGCGCTTAAGCTTGTCGGACAGTGGCGTTTTAAAAAAGATAAAATTGACGCTTGGTTAGAAAGTCAATCACAGCATAATTAGAAGACACCCGGCGCTAATCGGGATTGCGCCGGTGTTGTGTTCGTACACAAGGAGAGGCTATGTATTTCAAAAAACTCGAACTCGTAGGTTTCAAGTCATTCTGTAACAAGACTACCCTGCATTTTGAATCCGGGATTACCGCGGTCGTCGGCCCGAATGGCTGCGGCAAATCCAATATCTTTGATTCCATACGCTGGGTTTTGGGGGAACAGTCAGCCAAGTCCCTGCGCGGTTCAGAGATGCTGGATGTCATATTTAACGGTACGGACACCAAAGAGCCGTTAGGTATGGCCGAAGTAACCCTGACTTTTGAAAACAAGGCGCGTTTTTTTAATTTTGATAATGACGAGGTCGCGATTACCCGCAGGCTTTTTCGTTCGGGAGAAAGCGAATACCTTTTAAACAAAAACCAGGTGCGCCTGAAAGACATCCTGGATTTACTTTTAGGTACGGGTGTCGGCGCGGAAAGCT
>CAIWTG010000097.1 GCA_903915565.1 uncultured Chloroflexota bacterium | reverse complement strand
TGCCGGCTTCATATCTGCCGAACTGGCAAAACCGTTTTACGTTTTATTCCAAGGCCGATGTGCGTATGGGTGAAAGCCTGACCTTTTCCGTTGCCGACAGGCTTAACCAGCTTACCGACTCGTATTCCGATTTTCCGTCCGGCTCAGCGCAGAACGAACTTAACGAGGCGTATCTTTCTTGGAAAGCGGGAGGGGAGAATTATCTGGATGCGGGCCGCATAAATCTAAAGAACGGCGTAGCAGCCGGTTTTAACCCGGTGGATTATTTTAAGAGAGACGCGGTTGCCCTGCGTACTTCGGAAGATCCGCTTGTTCTGCGCGACAACCGGCTGGGCACCGTGATGCTTCTCGCGCAGAGCATACAGTCCTTCGGCTCGTTTACCGTGGCCGCCGCGCCGCAGATATGCGCCCCAACGGGCACATTTCTGGCCGACAAAACCAGCTTCGGCCTGGGCCTTGAGCACACCAATCCTTATCCGCGCTATCTGGCCAAGTTCAACGGCTCTTTTAAGGAGATCAACGGGGAACTGCTTTATTATAACGAGAACGGCGATTCCTTTGGCGGGGCCGCTGTTTCACGGGGTATCGGCGATCAAACGGTTGCATATGCCGAATGGAGCGGCGGGCGGCAGTATGATATCGTCGGCGGCGCGTTACTTTACGACGGGCGGCAGTTAGGTGTTGACACCCAAAAATATCTTGCCAGCCTGCCTGGAGGCTCTGTCAAACGCTTCCGGAATCAGGCGGCGGTGGGAATATCTTTTACTGAAAAAGAGCAAAAGCGCAGCACTTATCTGGAATATCACTACAACGAAGCCGCCATGGACAGCAAGGAGTGGAATTACTGGTATTCCGGAGCTTACGCTGCGTTGCTTCCTTATAACACACCGGAAGCGTTATGGTCCATCCGTTCCTACGCCCAAAGCATGATGGAGCCCTCTTCCCGGCATCAGTTGTTCGTGTACACGCAATGGCAGGACGCCATGATTCCCAAGCTTGACCTGGTGGGGCTTGTGCAGATAAATCCCGCGGATGCCAGTTTTTTCTTTATGCCCATGGCTAAATATTACGCGGCGGAGAATGTCGCCCTTACCCTTACGGGCTATTATTATGTCGGTAAACCCAGAAGCGAATATGGGAGCATAAACACCTCCAGCGTGCTGAAATTCGCCGTTACCTACTATCTATTATAATTAAACTTGTCCGACTTGACGTATAGACCCTGTTCCGGCTGACGACTGAACCAAACAACGCCCCGCTTATGACACGCCCGGCAACAGCCTGGCGCGGGGGTTTTTATTAAATTTAAGAAATTATCCTGAGAAGGCGGGAGCGCTCCGCAGCAGACTTCTAAGCCCGGGGGGCACTCGTAATTTAAGCGTGGTAAGGAGCAAAAATAAGCACGGAGTTATGTCCGCCGAATCCAAAAGAATTTGAAAGAGCCGCCGTCACTTTATGTTTTTTTGCAATGTTTGGAACAACATCTATCCCTTCAATCCCCGGTTCCGGATTCTCCAGGTTAATTGTCGGGTGAAGCATTCCCGTTTGAATAGCCTTAATTGTGGCAATAGCTTCAATACCGCCGGCAGCACCAAGGCAATGCCCTATCATAGATTTTGTGGCATTAATTTTGATGTTTTCCACATGGCGTCCAAAGGTCTTCTTAATCGCATTCATCTCGCACATATCGCCGCTAAGCGTAGAAGTCGCGTGCGCATTGATGTAATTAATGTCTTCTTTTGTAATCCCTGCATCTTTTAAAGCGTTATCAATACATAAAGAAACTCCCAGGCCATCGGCTCTTGGATCCGTCATGTGATAAGCATCGCAGGTCACACCACCACCCAGGTACTCCGCTAAAATATTGGCGCCTCTGGCAAGCGCGTGGTCCAGGCTCTCCAGTAGTAATACCCCCGAGCCTTCTCCCATAACAAAACCGTCTCTGCCCTGGTCCCAGGGACGAGAAGCTTTTGTAGGCTCATCGTTTCTTTCAGATAATGCCCTGCACGCCACGAACCCCGCAAGACCGACAACGTGAATAGGGGACTCTGCACCGCCGCAAAGCATTAAGTCTGCCTCTCCATTGCGTATATGTTGAGCTGCTGCATGAATACAATAATTAGAAGTTGCACAAGCTGTAGATATTGAATAGTTAGGCCCCATAAAGCCAAGATCTATAGCTAAGATGGCTCCACCCATATTCGTGAGGATAAAAGGGACAAAAAACGGCGTGAGTCTTTTAAAACCCTGGTTTCGAATAGTGTCAACGCCGTCCTGGAAGCAGGACATACCGCCTATTCCTGAACCGATAATAATTCCACAACGTATTTTATCCAGCTTATCTAAAGCCTCAGGAGCTAACAAACCGGCATATTCTAACGCCTTTTTTCCAGCTACCACCGTATAACGAATAAAAGG
The DNA here is from genome assembly GCA_903915565.1 of uncultured Chloroflexota bacterium. Classification (GTDB taxonomy): domain Bacteria; phylum Chloroflexota; class Dehalococcoidia; order Dehalococcoidales; family RBG-16-60-22; genus RBG-13-51-18. The sequence continues at coordinate 356 of CAIWTG010000097.1, read as the reverse complement.
ATCAACGCGTCTGGCTTGTTTTTTATCCAGGTAAGGGCCTGTATCAAAATTGCGAATGGCACCGGCAAAGCGCGTAGGATAGTCGCTGCATGGGAATTCTTCAATTGGAACAATTCCACTCTCGCCTGCTAAAAGTTTGTCATAAAAAGCATCAACATCGTTCCCAAAGCAAGAAACAACGCCCATGCCTGTAATTACAATACGTTTTTTATTGTTTTGATTATCCATATCGCCCCACTACTCCAGGTGAAGCATCAATATTTAGATCAACGTTCCCACTTCATTCCAAAGCCTTTGGGGAACCGACACTGTCAAACACCAGCATAACACTACTGGCCGCTTACAAGGCGGTTGCT
>CAIWTG010000096.1 GCA_903915565.1 uncultured Chloroflexota bacterium | reverse complement strand
CTTACACGTCGGGCAGTCATGATTATAAGGTACTTCTATTCGGCAATGCGGGCAGAGAAATTTATCGCCTGCTTTAATTGGCGGCTCGTGTTTTTCTTCTCTTTTCTTATCTTTGCCTTTAGCCATGATATGCCTCCTAGTTTAAAAAGCTGCAGTATTATATGTTTCCGTTTACGTCCAATATTGTGGAAATATGGGACGGCGTTCTAGCATGTTGTTGGTATTTTCAGATAATTGCTCAGTCTGAATAGTTGTATACTCATTGTCTTTATCCTTATATCTTGTCCGAAAACGTACTTTCGATTTACCACTATGTATTGTATCCCATATCATTCGTCCAAATTCTTCGTTTAAGTCAATGGTATGTTTAATATTGTATTTTAAGTTAGGAAACAATATAGGCTGGGAAGGTATTGAAGAAGAAGGTGGGAAATAACTACTGTGATTTTCTATTGTAATATCTTCATTTTCAACAAAGAATTGAGTTTCTACATCTATCATTTCACCAGGTAATATCCCTGCATTTACAAATTCAAAAGTCAATATAATTTCTGTAGGTGATATCAATATTTTCCGGTCACCAGATTGCACATATATGAATGGCCTAACTTTGTTTCTTGTGAGTTTCAGTGATTCATTCGCTAAACTTAAAGAACGTGATGCAAAAAAAGTTGATACCATAATAGAAAAAACGGCGATTGAAATAGCAATTCCTTGATAGACTCCAAGTGATGTCATTAAGCCAATAACTATAAATGTTGCTAAAATACCAATTACGAGTATTAGTATTATCCAAAATATTGGTTTCTTGATAATCATAGGTGTAGATAGTTTAGGCCAACGAAAGCCTTTTTTCAACTTTCTGCTCTCCCCTTGAGCCACTTGCCCTTTTGCGCCACGCGGGTTTGTTCATCGGTAGTTTTATATTCAGAGAGGAATTTTTTAGCAAAACGGTCGAAGGAGCCGTCCAGAATAGCTTCCCTGATGTCCTTCATGAGGTTGTTGATAAAGCGCAGGTTATGAATGGTGGCCAGCCGTAACGCCAAAAGCTCCTCGGCGCGGAAGAGGTGGCTTAGATAGGCGGCGGAAAAGGTTCGGCAGGTATAACAGTCGCACGTCGGGTCAATAGACTTATCAACTTTCGCGTAAACAGCGCGGCGGATATTTACCCTGCCCTGTCGTGTAAATAAAGCGCCGTTGCGGGCGACGCGAGTCGGCAGGGCGCAGTCAAACATATCAATGCCGCGGGCAACGCCAGCCACTAAGTCTTCCGGCGCGCCAACGCCCATGAGGTAGCGGGGTTTATCGGGGGGTAAAAGCGCGGTGGTTTGTTCGATAATTGGCAGGGTGATGTCTTTAGGCTCGCCGACACTCAAGCCGCCAACGGCATAGCCGGGTAAATCTAAAGCAGACAGGTATTGCGCCGACTCTTTTCTTAAGTCCGGGAACATGCCGCCCTGCACGATTGCATAGAGCGCCTGATTTTTGGTTTTGTGAGCTTTAAGGCATCGTTCTGCCCAGCGGTGGGTGCGGTCCATCGCCTTTTTGATTTTCTCTTTGCCATCGCCGTAAGCGGAGCACTCGTCCAGCACCATGATAACGTCGGCACCCAAAGCCTCCTGGTACTTAATCGCCAACTCGGGGGTGAGGAAGTGCTCGGAGCCGTCAATGTGCGAGCGGAACTTAACGCCTTCGTCGGTGATTTTGCAGAGGGGGGAGAGGCTAAAGACCTGGTAGCCGCCGCTATCGGTGAGGATGGCGCCATCCCAGCTCATAAAGCGGTGCAGTCCGCCCAGTTTTTTAATAATGTCGACGCCGGGGCGCAGGTAGAGGTGATAGGTGTTGCAGAGGAGCATATTAAAGCCCAGCCCCTTAACGTCCTCCGGGGTGAGGGTTTTAACCGTCGCCTGACTGCCGACGGGCATAAAGACGGGAGTCAGCACTTTACCGTGGGGGGTATTAAGCTCCCCGGCGCGGGCAGTGCCGGAGGTTTTTAGTAGATTGAAGTGTTGACCCGACATTTTTCTTTTTGACCTCAATCAATTCTCGCTGATGATAGAGATTCTCACGTCCTTCAGCGGAAGGACTCAGAATGACAACATAAACCTATTGCAGCAACTTGTTGGCAATAATGGAACGGTGGACTTCATTGATGCCGACGTAAAGCTCGGTCATTTTGGCGTCGCGGTAGAGACGTTCTACGGGCAGGGATTTCATCGCGCCATAAGAGCCGTGTATCTGCATCGCCATACGGGTAACGTCCACTGCCACCTGCGAGGCGAACAGCTTAGCCATGGACGACTCGTACTGGATACTCTGTCCCTGGTCACGGATAAAGGCGGTGCGGTAGACTAAATAACGCGCGGCCTCGATGCGGGACGCCATTTCGGCCAATTCCTGCTGGATGGCCTGCATTTTGGAGATGGGCTTGCCCTGCGCGACACGCTGTTTAGCGTAGGCGATAGACAAGTCGAGAGCCGCTTGCGCCGCCGCCACACCCTGCATCGCCACAGACATCCGCTCCACGCTGATGGCGTCGAGTAAAATATCAAAGCCCTGCCCCGGCTTGCCAATCAGGTTTTCCTGCGGCACAAAAACATCGTCGAGGTTAACGATAGAGGTGCCCAGTCCCCTTAACCCCATCGTCTCCAGCACCTCCTGCACGGCAAAGCCTTTGGACCTTTCCACAATAAAGGCATTCAATCCGTCGCCGTCATCGGGGCAGGCGAAAAGCAGCACCACGTCCAGTACCGGCGCCAGCGACATGAACATTTTTTGTCCGTTGATAACCCAGCCCTGGCCGGAGTGTCGGGCGGTAGTTTTAATCAGGCGGGGGTCAGAGCCGGTATCCGGCTCGGTAAAGCCAATGCCTCCCAGCCATTTGCCGTTCGCCAGCGGTGTCAGGAGACGTTTTTTCTGCTCTTCATTACCAAAGCGATATATGCCTTCTTCCGGCACAGTATTGACCGCCATAATCGCTCCTGCGGAGACGGACGCCTGGCAGATTTGTTCCTCCGCCAGAATAAAGCTAAGGTAACCTGCACCTCCGCCGCCGTATTTGGCCGGATAAGGCAAGCCCCGCAAACCGAGCTTCGCCATCTTCTTGGTGAGGTCCAGGGGAAATTCATTAGTGCGGTCGATGGCTGCCGCGCGGGGGGCGACTTCTTTTTGCGCAAAGTCTTTGGCCAGACTCTGCAGCATTTTTTCTTGTTCGGTTAAGGTAAAGTCCATATTTTCTCCAAAGGCAACAGTTAAATTATACACAATATGATTGGGTTGGGGAAGAAAACAGTAACGT
>CAIWTG010000095.1 GCA_903915565.1 uncultured Chloroflexota bacterium | reverse complement strand
GCTGTTTACTTTACCACTCACAGCCTGAATATGCTGGATATTACCAACCAGGGGCTGGGCATGGCGCAGACTGCCCTGCCGGCCGCCGCCATCTTTTGGCTGCTGTTCGTCGGCTTCGCCGTCAAGCTGCCGATGTTCCCGCTGCATACCTGGCTGCCGGACGCGCATACGGACGCCCCCACCGCCGTCAGCGTGATGCTGGCTGGCGTATTAATTAAAATGGGCGGCTACGGCATGATAAGGCTCTGCGTCAGCTTCTTCCCCGCCCAGGCGCAGCAATACGCCCAGATTCTCATTATACTGGCGCTCGTGGGCATTATTTACGGGGCGGCGGTCACTTTAATGCAAAAAGACATCAAACGGCTGATTGCGTACAGCAGCATCAGCCACATGGGTTACGTTTTGCTGGGCATCTTTGCGCTGGGGCAAGTGAGTTTGACCGGCGCGGCTTTACAGATGTTCAGCCACGGCATCGTCACCGGCCTGCTCTTTGCCATGGCCGGGCTGGTCATCCATAACGTTGAAGTGCGCGACTTAACCAAGCTGGGCGGACTGGGACGGCAGGTGCCGATTATCATGGCGGTCTTCGTCATCGCCGGGCTGGCGTCGCTGGGTCTGCCAACAACCAGCGGCTTCGCCGCGGAATTCCTGGTCTTCGTGGGCAGCTATACCAGCACAGTCGTCGCCCACCTTAACGTTTATGTGATTATCGCCATCATCGGCGTCGTCCTCACAGCGGGCTATATCCTCTGGATGCTGCAGCAGGCTTTCCACGGCCCGGTGAAGAAGGAATTCAACAAGGTGAAAGACGCCGACAATTTAGAGAAGGTTTATATGTTCGTCTTGGTGGCGGTGATAATGCTGGTGGGTATTTACCCGGCCATTTTAACGGACGTTTTTAAAGTAGGGATTGCGCCAATCGTGAAGTTGATTGGCGGTTAAATAAAGACCCTCCTACGCTGAAGCTGCGGAGGGCAAGGGAGATTAATACTTGAATCTGGCGCTGTTTAAACCGGAGATGACGCTGGCGGCTACCGCCGTGCTGGTCATTCTGCTCGACCTGTTCATCAGGCAAAAGTACATGATTAAGTACCTAAGTCTGGCCGGGCTGGTAGTAGCTGGGGTTTTTGCCGTGCTCTTGTGGGACAGTAATAGCCCCGCCCTGTTCAACAACATGCTGGCGGCGGATAACTTTGCTGTATTCTTCAAACTGCTGTTTCTGGGCATCGCCTTTCTGGTTATCCTGGGTTCCTCCGACTATGAAAACAGGTTCGCCGCTTTTAAGAGCGAGTATTACGCCCTGATTCTCCTTTCGACACTGGGCATGATTCTGATGGCGTCGGCCACCGACCTGATAACGATTTACATTTCATTAGAGTTAGCGAGTATTTCCCTTTATGTTCTGGTTAGCCTGCTTAAAGACAAGAAATCCACCGAGGCGGCGCTTAAGTACCTCCTGCTGGGGGCTATAGCGTCGGCGGTGCTTTTATACGGTATGGCGCTGGTCTTCGGGTCTACCGGCCAAACCCAGTTAGCCGCGATTGCGCAGTCCATGCAGGCTGGCGGACTTAATCAACCGGGGCTTTTCCTGGGCATTGTAATGATGATTGCCGGGTTCGGTTTTAAGATTGCCGCAGTGCCTTTCCAGATGTGGGTGCCGGATGTTTATGAGGGCGCGCCAACAACCATTACCGCCTACCTCTCCGTGGGGAGCAAAGCGGCGGG
>CAIWTG010000094.1 GCA_903915565.1 uncultured Chloroflexota bacterium | reverse complement strand
GTTTGTTAAAGAGTGGCTTGAAGACCATTACCTGAAAGTCCTGACTGGCGCGCCCTTTTTAAGCCCGAACCCTACCACTAATCCCAGCCCGATATTGCCGGTGGCTTTATGCCTCTCTACCACCGCTGCTTTAAGAATATCTCGGCTGGTGTCCGGTATCACCCACCCGTCTTTAACGCTCGGCTTTACCTGTTTTTTCCGCGTGATTATCTGGCCGGGGACAATCTGTATCGCCAGCATGTTTTGACTGGCGGCATTAAGCTTTAGTTTATCTATCGTAAACTTCTTAATGTTCACCGTCTTATTAAGTTTGTTGTCGGGGGTTTTGGGTAATTCGAATAACGGTTTACCGTTTTCGGCCACTTTTTTCCCGTGATAGTAAGTCTCTTTTACTTGAAAGCCGTTAAGATTTTCCAGGATGATAAAGTTGGCAAAATAGCCGGGAGCCACCGCTCCCATTCTTTCCAGCCTAAAATAGGTGGCGGGATTGATGGTCGCCAGCTGCACCGCCCGCACGGGGTCGAGCCCCAACTTAATCGCCTTACGGACGACGGCGTCAATATCGCCATCGTGGAAGATATCCTCGGCGTGGCGGTCGTCGGTAACGAACAGGCAGCGCGGATAGGTCTTATCCGTCACCAGCGGCAATAAAGCTTCCAGATTTTTCTCGCTGGAGCCCTCACGAATCATCACATACATGCCCCGCCGCAGTTTTACCACCGCCTCGGCTAAAGCCACCGACTCGTGGTCGGAACCGATGCCCGCCCCGATGTAGGCGTTAAGATTCAGGCCGTTGATGCCGGGGGCATGTCCGTCAACGATTTTCCCTTCCGCGGCGGCAATTTTCTCCAGCATGGCGGCGTCGCCGGATAAAACTCCGGGGTAGTTCATTACTTCGCCCAAACCGATGCATTCCTTCAACTTCAATATCCGCTTAATGTCCGCCGCGTTAATTGTAGCGCCGGAGGTTTCCATGTTCGTCGCCGGGACGCAGGAAGGCGCCATGAGAAATAAATCAAAAGGCAGGTTTTGAGCATAATCTAAAACATATTTAATGCCGTTGATGCCGCCGACGTTCGCAATTTCATGCAGGTCGGTAACAATCGCCGAGGTACCGTGGGGTACTACGGCTCGGGCATATTGGCCGACGTCCAGCATTGAGCTTTCCAGGTGGACATGGTCGTTAATCAAGCCCGGGACGACGTACTTGCCTTTTAAATCAATCGTCTTTTGCGCTTTTTTATAGTCGCCGACGCCCGCAATATATTCTTTATAAATGGCAACATTAGACGACTCAATCTCGCCGTTAAAGACGTTCATTACTCTGGCATTAATTAACAGCAGGTCGGCGGATGATTCGCCTTTAGCTACGGAAACAAAGTTTTTCAAGTTATTCAAGCTATTGCTCCAACACACAGATATCCGGCAGGTTGCGATGTTTCTCGTCACAATCAAGGCCGTAACCCACAATGAACTTATCCGGCACTTCAACCCCTTTATAATCGATTTCTATCGGCACGCGGCGGCGCGAAGGCTTATCCGCCAGCGTGCAAAGTTTAAGAGAAGCTGGGTTTTTCGTTTTCAGGTACTCCATAAGATATTCGACGGTTGTGCCCGTGTCAACAATGTCTTCCACTACCAGCACGTGCTTGCCGCTGATATTTATGGGAAGGTCGTTGACTATTTTTATATTGCCGGAGGTTTGGGTGCCGCTGCCGTAGCTGGATAAACGGACGAACTCAACTTCCAGTGGAAAATCTAACTGTCGTACCAGGTCGGCGAGAAAAACAAAAGAGCCTTTAAGGATGCCAATCAGGATGGGATTTTTCTCGCGATAATCTCTGGTGATGGCAGAGGCTAAC
>CAIWTG010000093.1 GCA_903915565.1 uncultured Chloroflexota bacterium | reverse complement strand
TTTTAAATAACTTTTTATTTTTTGTATTTTTGTTTTCATCCACTTCATGGGTTTATTGTCCTATCCCTCCAATTCCACCGCCAGCCTTAATGCGTACTGGTCGGTCATGCCCGCTATATAGTCCGCCACTCCCCGCTCCGTAGTGTCGGCGTGGAGGCGGTATTCCGCCGGTAATTTGTCGGCATGTTTATTAAAGTACTTCCAGAGAAAAACCACCACGTTTTTTGCATTAGCGGCGTCCGCGCTTTCCATATTCGGCGTATAAACCCGCGTAAAAAGAAAGCTGCGTAATTTTTCCGCGGCAGCCAGCACTTCAGGGCTCATCTTGATGGCCGGTCGCTCTTTTATTATATCATTTACGCGTACGTCCCACGAGCTTTTTACTATGTCGGTAACCATGGTGTCTATACGCTGTGAGTGTCGGCTGCCGACAACCTTAATGGCGTCCTGGGGCAGGTCCTTTTCCGTCAGGATGCCGGCGCGCACAGCGTCACCGATGTCGTGATTAATGTACGCCACCATGTCCGAAATTCTAACGACTTCTCCCTCCAAAGTGCCCACCTCGCCCCATTGCTTGCCAAAGACGCTATACTGCGACTTTGAGTGGTTGACGATGCCGTCGCGCACTTCCCAGGTCAGGTTAAGCCCCCGCCCGTCTTTTTCCAGCAGGTCAACGATGCGCAGACTCTGTTCATTGTGGCGGAAGCTCTTATCGTAAAGCTCGTTTAAAGTATCCTCCCCCCAGTGCCCGAACGGCGTATGGCCCAGGTCGTGCCCCAGGGCGATGGCTTCGGTCAGGTCCTCGTTGAGGTTTAGCGCGCGGGCAACGGTGCGGGCGATTTGCGATACTTCCAGAGTGTGAGTCAGCCGGGTGACGTAATGGTCGCCCGTAGGCGCGATAAAGACCTGCGTCTTATGCTTTAACCGGCGGAAGGACATGCAATGAATAATCCGGTCGCGGTCGCGCTGGAAGCAGGTGCGGATGGGGTCTGAGTCTTCTTTACGCTCCCGTCCTTTAGAGTTGCGGCTTTTGGCCGCGTTGGGGGAGAGGCTTTCTTCTCGCTCCTCGGTCAGCTGACGTACGTGTAACTGTTCTATCATTATCCTACTTTAACAACAAAAAAGGGACGGGGTTTTCACCCCGCCCCTACAATATCATCAATTCCTAAAAAAGTCTATTTAATCCCCAGCTTGGCTTCGGCTTCGGCAATAATATCCCGCGTGACGTCAATCATGTCGGGGCTGACCGATACCGAGGTTACGCCCCACTCCACCAGTTTTTGCGTGATTTCCGGATAAACGCTGGGTGCCTGGCCGCAGATAGAGCAGGTGACGCCCAGGGCTTTGCAGGTCCTGACTACCTTCTCGATGGAAATCATCACGGCCTCGTTGCGTTCGTCAAAGCTGGCAGCGAGTTTGGAGCTGTCCCGGTCAATACCTAGTGTCAGCTGGGTCAGGTCGTTGGATCCGATGGAAATGCCGTCGATGCCCGTGGCGATGAATTTCTCCAGCAGGATAACGTTGGAGGGCACTTCGCACATCATCCACAGTTTAAAATTCGGCGCGCGTTTTAGCCCTTCCCCTTCCATGATTTTTATCGTGCCGGCCATTTCCGATACCGTCCGGACAAAGGGTATCATCACCCAGAGGTTATCGTATTGTTCCCGTACTTTCTTAATTGCGGCAAGCTCCAGCTTAAAGGTGGCGATATCGGTAATGTACCGCGAGGCGCCGCGGTAGCCAATCATCGGGTTTTCCTCGTCTTGTTCGTATTTTTCGCCGCCCTTGAGGGCTTTATACTCGTTGGACTTAAAATCGTTGGTGCGATAGACCACCTGGCGGGGATGGAAAGCCTTAGCGAATTTGGTGAGACCGGCGGCTAGTTTGTCCACGAATTCCTGGCCGCGCCCCTGCTCAATCATATAGCTGGGATGCTCGCCGATTTCGGCAACCATGAACTCGGCGCGCAGGAGGCCGATGCCGTCCACGTCTCTTTTTGCCACGCGGTCAACGATTTCCGGCTGCGCTAAATTTGCCAGGAGCTTAGTCTTGGTCTTGACCTCGCCCTGGGCGCGTATCTTAACGTCGGTTTTTACTTCAATTCTACCGGGATAAACCTTGCCGTTGCTGCCGTCCACGGTGATAATCTGTCCGTCTCTGAGGGTGGTGGTGGCTTTTTCACAACCGACGACGCAGGGTATGCCCAGCTCGCGGCTGACGATGGCCGCGTGGGCTGTTCTGCCGCCGCGGTCGGTGACGATGGCTGCCGCGCGTTTCATGGCGGGCACAAAGTCCGGCGTGGTCATTTCCGCCACCAGTATATCGCCGTCGAGCACTTTATCAATATCATCCGGTGTCGGCACAATCTTTACCGGACCGGAAGCCACCCCCGGGCTGGCCGGAGCGCCGGAAAGCAGCACTGGCGCGTCAATGTCATGGTGCGCCACTTTGCCTTTGTTAATGGTGGTTACCGGGCGCGTTTGGACAATATAGATATGGCCTTTTTCCTTGGCCCACTCCACGTCCTGCGGATGGTCGTAGTGTTGTTCAAGTGTTTTACCTATTTTCGCCAGGAAGAGGATATCATCATCGGTTATTTTTTGTTTCGCTTGTTCTTCCGGCGTCAAAATAACCTTGATATTTTCATCTTTGCCGTGGGCGCTGATTTCTTTTACCAGCTTCCACTCTTGTTTTTTAATTTGCTTGGTGATTATTGCCATGTCGCTCTTGCGCACGATGTAATGGTCGGGGGTCACGTCGCCGGAAACAATCATTTCACCCAGCCCCAGCACCGCCTCGATGGTTATCTGGCTGGTGTCGCTGGTGTTGGGTTCGATGGTGAACATCACGCCGCTGGATTCCGACTGTACCATCCGCTGCACCGGTACGGCGATGCCGACTTTAAAATGGGCGAACCCCTGTTCCTGCCGGTAGAAAATTGCCCTGGCTCCAAAGAGTGACGCCCAGCAGTCCTGCACCGCCTTGACGACATCTTTGCTATGTTGAATATTTAAGAATGTCGCTTGCTGCCCGGCGAAGGATGCCTCTGGTAAATCTTCTGCCGTGGCTGAAGAACGGACAGCCACCAAACCTTTGCCCATTTTGTCATATGCCTGTTCGATGGCTTTGGCGGTTTCTTTGGGCATTGGGGCGTCGGTGACGAGTTTCTGTACTTTGAGGGCTACTTCCTGGAGTTGTTTGCTGTTCTGGACGTCAATTGGGTCGAGGAGGGATTTTATTTTATCTTGAAGGTTGGCTTTTTCAATGAAGTCAAAATACGCATCAGCGGTGACGATGAACCCTGGGGGAACCGGTATACCTGCCTGGGTCATCTCCCCCAGGTTGGCTCCTTTTCCTCCCACGGTGGGTATATCGTTCTTGTTAACCTCGTTAAACCAGACCACCGCTTTGGTGTTTTTTTGCATACCTTCTCCTCCGTTACTAAAATAGGGATTTAAAATTACAGTGGGGATGTTAATACATTATATCAATTCATCAGGGTGGTTTTCAAGATTTTACGCATATTTGATTTGACAGCGTCATAATTTCGGGTTTAGAATTAAAACTGCCTAAGAGTGATATGGGGTAGGGAGGTTTGACTATGATAGAAATGACTATAGATAGCATCCGTGTCAGCCTGATGAACTACCAGCGCGTAGTGATTCTCAAAGAAAAGCTCTCGGACCGCTATTTGCCCATCTGGATTGGCCCGGCGGAGGCCGATGCCATCGCCGTTAAATTGCAGGGTGTGGCTGTGCCCCGCCCCTTGACCCACGACCTTCTAAACTCGGTTATTGATACGCTGGGAGGGGTGGTCAACTCAATTATCGTTAACGACCTGAAAAACGACACTTTTTTCGCCAAAGTCATCATTGACGCTACTGGCAAGCAGATGGAAGTCGATTCGCGTCCCAGCGATGCTTTAGCGCTCGCGGTCAGGACCGGCGTGCCCATTTATGCCGACGAATCGGTGCTGGATAAAGCCGGCATCCTTCTGGACGGCGAAACCGGCAAACCCATCTTCGATGAAAAGGAGCTGCCGGAAGGCAAGCTGTCCAACAAAATCAATGATGAAGAGATGAAGAAGAAAATGTCGGCCTTTTACGACTTCATTAACACCCTCGACCTGGATGACTTCGATAAACGCAAATCCTAAACGATAACGCTTGATATTGAGAGCCCTGCCTGAAAACAGGGCTCTTTTTGTATGTTTAAGAAGGGGAAGTGAATTCAGAGAGGGGGCGCAGCCCCCTCTCTGTTACTCTCCCCTCTCCAGCCAGGAAATCTTTGGATTCAGCTGGCACTATAGGCTGGAGAGGGGTCAGGGGTGACGCGTAATCTAAAAACAAATACCGGCGCGGTCCTTTTGTTTGACAATAGTTCTGGGTGATGTTAATATTTCCTATCACTTCACTACGTCATATATTAATGGAGGGACGCGATGGCTATTGATGGCAAGTACAAAATCGAGATAGATACTCCAATCGGCAAGCAGGAAGCAACCCTGACCCTTAAAACCGACGGCGATAAATTGAGCGGTATGGGGGAGAGTATGATGGGCAAGAATGAGTTCACCGGCACGGTCAAGGGCGACGCCTTAACCTGGACAATGGATATTAACAGTCCGATGGGCGAGTTGAAACTGGAATATACCGCTAAAGTTACCGGTGACGATATTGCCGGCGACGTTAAAATGGGCACTTTCGGCAGTTCCCCATTCAAAGGCAAGAGAATTTAGCGTACTTGCCACAAATATTCCTCAATCCTGTCATCAATTGAATATAAAACAAGTAAAGATACGCAAAAATGCGTAGTGATATTAACTGAAAAGTCTCTTCCTTAATATATGTATTGCCGTTAAACTTTGCATTAGGATAACCCGAGTTTGACCCGTGCTCCCGGAGTCTGCTATGATAGCCGTATGTCGGGCGCAGCGAGGTTGGTA
>CAIWTG010000092.1 GCA_903915565.1 uncultured Chloroflexota bacterium | reverse complement strand
CTATTTGGCCCTGCTTACCGATGATTCTGCCTTTGTCTTCATCGGCCACGCGTAGCTTTAGCGTGATGCCCTCTTCCGTAGTCTCCTCGTCGACATTCACTGCGTCAGGATTGTTGACGATGCTCTTGGCGATGTACACAACTAGGTCTTTCATGACTTCTCCTTGATTGGTTTGAATTTGTCCATGATACCTGCCTTACCTAGTAGTCGGGCAGTGGTGTCTGTCGGTTGCGCGCCCTGCTTAAGCCAATACAGGGCTCTTTCTTCTTTGATGACGACAGTCTCCGGTTCGGTGCGGGGATTATAATTCCCGATAATCTCAACGAATGCCCCATCGCGGGGCGCCCGGCTGTCAACGATAACCACTCGATAACTGGCTTGTCCTCTGGCGCCAGTACGGCGCAATCTGATTTTTAACATGTACTCCTTGACTTTCTAGTTACTAGTTGCTAGCTTTGCGCTGATAACTTCACTATTATGCACTATAACGTAATATCTGTCAATGGTCGCGCCGCCCGATATTGTCATCTTGTATTTTTTGCCTCATTTAGTGTCGCATTTATGCACATTTGGCACATATTTTCGCCTAAACTATCGGCTAAAACGGCTGTTTTTCTGCCGACATTGACAACTGCCTGCCGCGGTGTATACCATTAAGCGTAAGGGGCAATAGAAAGAGGTAACTATGGGTTTCTCTTCGTTTTTCAAAAAGTTATTTGCCGGTGAAGACGCCGATGAAACGGAACTTAACGCCGCTCGCCGCCGCCATGGCGTTATCTCGAAGGAAGAGGAAGAGGCCGCTTTAAAAGAAAATTCGGAAGCCCAGCGTTTCGCCAAAGAGTACGACGTCTGGGAAGACATAGACCAATACCGCTGGAGTTTTTTTATCGGGGGTTGGGCGGCTAAAAAAATCCACCCCGTCGGTGAGGAAAAGCTTAAGCGCGACCTTGAAAAACTGGCGAAAAAACGCCGCGAGGCTGAAGAAAAGAAATTGAAAAAGGGTTAAACCCCACCTTTACCCCGAGCGAAGTCGAAGGACTTTACTCTTTACCTCTTAAGGACACCAGCAATGTGCCTGGCCCGCCATGAACCCCCAGTACCGGTCCCAGCCGCGCCAATGTTATCTGCGCTTCATCGTATATTTCACCCAGCCGTTTGACGAGGGCTTTGGCTTCTTCCAGCGTCGTGCTGTACACCACTGATATGTCCTGAATCTCCGGCGTATTTTTCACAAAACTGAACAGCTCGTCAATGCCTTTAGCTCGACTGCGCGCTCGCCCGGCCGGCGCCAGCACACCGTCTTTTATTTTTATCAGCGGCTTGATGTTTAGTACCGAGCCTAGCATCGCCTGTAGTTTGCCGATGCGTCCGCCCAGCGATACGAATTTTAGCGTGTCCAGCAGGCCCATCATGTGGATGGTGGGTATCATTTGTTTGACTTCTTTGGCTATTTGCTGCAGGTTCTTGCCGGCTTTCGCCAGCGCGTTAGCCGCTATCGCCAGTTGCCCCAACCCCATCGTTACCACTTCGGAGTCGATTACTTCGATAGGGCACTTGACGTCGGCTATTTCCTTACCGCGCAGCGCCGCATTACAGGTGCCGCTTAGCTTGCCGGTCAGGTGGATGGATAGAATACCGTCCGCCTCTTTGCCCAGCTTTTTATAAACGTCGCTGAAGTCCTGTGGGGATGGTTGGGCGGTGCTGGGGTGGACGTTACCCTGCGTTAGCCGGCGGTAAAATTCGTCCTGGTCCATGTCCACCATATCGCGGAAGACCTCTTGTCCAAAACGCAGGTAGAGTGGCACTACGCTGATGTCCTGCTCTTTAGCTAATTCCGGCGGAAGGTCGGCCGTGCTGTCGGT
>CAIWTG010000091.1 GCA_903915565.1 uncultured Chloroflexota bacterium | reverse complement strand
TTGAATCCGCAAAAGACGACCCTGCTGTTTCGTTTAAATGCCAAAGTGAAACCAAGCCGGAGTTAATGTCCGGCTCAAGTGCTGGATTAATCTGCTGCCCGTACAAAGCCTTAACTGGCAATAATCCCCAGCGCTCTTAAGCCGCCGATAATCATGCTGACGGCGATGGCTGCCAGTATCAAACTGAATACCCGGGAAATAGCGGTAATTCCTCCCTGTCCCAGGAAGCGCGCAATCTTTTGACTTAAAAAGAAAATAACCCAGGTAATCACCATATTTACAACGAAGGACACCAGTACCATCCAAATGGGAAACTTGCCAGCCAGCAGCAGCAAAGTAGCGATGGTCGCCGGGCCGACGGTTAAAGGTGTGCCGATGGGCACGACTGCCACCAGCTCTTCCTTAACGACGGTAATCATATGACCGGTCATCATGTATTTAATGGAAAGCACCAGCAGCACGACGCCGCCGGCGATGGCGAACTCCTGGACATCGATGTTTAACACACCAAGTATCCACTGGCCTACAAACAGGAAAATCAAACCGACGATAGTGGCGGTCAAGATAGCGTAATTGACTATCTTAGTTTTTTGCCGGTTCTCTAAACCTTCTCCCGCCATGAGGAGGAAAGGAAGATTGCCGAAGGCGTCAATAACGATGAACAGCGGCACGAAGGTCATGACAAAGTCATGCAAGGCGTCACTCACTTTATCTCCTCCTCCCGGCACAAAAACCCGGTTATTAACATTATATCAACTTTTTTTGCAGGATGATTTTGTCGTCACCGTCCGAATAGAAATCGGGAATGCTGGCGATTACTTCATAGCCGCGGGCAAGGTAGAATTTCCTCGTATTTTCGTACAGCGGCACCGACGATGTTTCGATGATAATCAACCGGCCGCCGGCGTCCTTGATGGCTTTTTCCGCTACGTCGGAAAGCGTTCGACCGATACTCTGTCCTCTTTTGGTCTTATCAACCGCAATCCAGTAAATATCAAAGGTGCCGACGGTGCAGGGCGTTTCGCCGAAGCAGACATACCCTAAAACCTGTCCATTGTCCTCGGCAACCTCAATATGATATCCCGATTCCGCCCCGTGGGCCAGGTAGGCTTCAATTACTTCTTCGGCAACCTCAACTTCTATCGGTTTAAATTCGGGCGTGCTTGCGAGTATTTGCAGTAATGACGCCTTGTCCTGGGCGGACATGGGTCGTATGGTCAAAGACATTTTTATCCCTTTCAAGTGCCAGATTCAATATCCGGTCAATAAACTCTGTATAACTCATGCCGGCGGCGGCTGACTGCCGGGCGGCGCCAGTGCCCGGAGAAATATCCGGGTTGGCATTAACCTCAATGATATTTAGTTTACCCGCTTCATCCATGCGCATATCCATGCGGGCATAACCACGGTTGACAATCAGCTTAAAAGCCGCCATGGCCGTGTTAGCTATTTCCGCCTGCTCCGGTTCGGTAACCTTAGCCGGGCAGTCAACCTTAGTGCCCTTAAAATATGGGCTGCTGGGTTCCCATTTTGCTTCGAACGTTAAAATATGCGGTATTTCCGGCGCTAATAAATAGACAATTTCCGATACCGGTAAGACAACACATTC
>CAIWTG010000090.1 GCA_903915565.1 uncultured Chloroflexota bacterium | reverse complement strand
CTTTCATCGTACTATGATTATAAAGCCAGCTACTTTATGTTTAATCGGCTATTTTGCCTATTCCAGATTGTCTTTTATACGGTAAAAAACTAGAATAAATACATATATTAAGCCAAGGGGGTCTAACGCTATGGCGATGATAGATATCAGCGTAGTTCCGGTAGGGACGGGTACGCCCTCGGTCAGTAGTTACGTTGCCGGCGCTGTTAAGATTTTACGGGATGCCGGCGTTAGGTACGAATTGACTGCCATGAACACCATAATCGAGGGTGACCTCGATAAACTGCTCGCTTTGGCGCAGCGGATGCACCGCTCGGCTTTTGACGCTGGAGCCCAAAGGGTAGTCACCACTATCCGCATTGACGAACGCCTTGATAAACCCCTCACGATTGAGGGTAAGGTCAAAGCCGTCAAAGATAAGCTGGGAAAGTAAGGGGGAATACTCCCATCATCTGGTTTCTATTGGTTGTCATTGGGCTTTTTATAGGAGCTTTCGGCACGCTCATAGGCGTGGCTGGCGGCTTTTTGTTAATTCCTATCTTGCTCTTTATGTACCCCGATTATTCCCCGACGGTTATCACCAGTATTTCCTTAACCGTGGCTTTCTTTAATGCCCTTTCCGGCTCAATTGCCTATTTCCGTCTAAAGCGCATCGACATCAAGTCCGGACTGTTCTTTGCTCTAACGGCAGTTCCCGGGGCGATAATCGGCGCCTACCTTATCAACTACTTGGACCGCGCGGTTTTTCAGTACATCTTCGGCTCGGTACTAATGCTGGTTTCAATCTACCTGCTGCTGCGTCCCGGTCAAAAAGTCAGCGGCGGTTTTCTGCAAATGTGGACGGTTTCTCGCCATATTACCGATAAACAGGGCACTTCTTATAACTATTCCTATAATCTGCCGCTGGGTATGGTTATTGCCTTTTTTGTCGGTGTTGTGGCTGGCTTGCTCGGCATCGGCGGCGGGATTATTCATGTGCCAATGTTGACACAAATTCTTAGCTTCCCCACCCATATTGCCACCGCCACCTCGCACTTTATCGTGACTGTTACTACTTTTGCTGCCATCGATACTCACCTTGTTAACCATACTTTTACCAGCGATTATGCTGTGGCGCTGGTGCTCTCGGCTGGGGCAGTCGTCGGCGCGCAGTTCGGGGCTTTAATATCGCATAAAGTCAGCGGGACCCTCATTATCCGGCTGCTGGCAGTCGGGCTCATCGTCGTTGCTCTGCGCCTGCTGATTTCTCCCATTTAAGCGTCCCCATAAGTCTGTTACAATGTAATTGAGCTATGGAAATTAAAATCACGACTTTGGCGGAAAACACGGCTGACGTTGGCTTTCTGGCGGAGTGGGGCTTGAGCATGTACATCGAGACGGATGGCGCTAACATCCTCTTTGATACCGGCGCCGGCATTGCGGCGGTGCACAACGCCCAGCTCTTTGGACTTGACCTTACTAAAGTGGACAAAATCGTCCTGAGCCACGGCCATTACGACCATACCGGCGGCCTGCGTGAAGTTTTAATGATGATTAAAAAACCCGTTGAGGTTATTGCCCATCCGGATATCTGGTCGTTAAAGTACGGGTGGCTGCGCCAGGGGATGGGGAAAGAACGCTATAGCGGCATGCCCTTCCAGCGCGAGCTGCTGGAAAACCTGGGGGCGCGCTTTACCTTGACCGATAAGCCTGTCCGCCTCGCCGACCATTTTTTCACCACCGGTGAAATTCCCATGCTCACGAACTATGAAGAAATTGATAGCGGCATGTTTGATAAAAAAACCGGCGAGATGCTCCCCGACGAGCTTAAGGACGACCTCGCTTTGGTCATTGACGCCGAATTTGGGCTGGTGGTCATTTTGGGCTGCGCCCATCGCGGCATCGTTAATACGATAAAGCAGGCGCAAAAGGTAACCGGCCAAGAATTGGTTTACGCCGCCATTGGCGGCACCCACCTGCTAAATGCCGAGCTTCCCCGTTGGAAAAAGACCGCCGCCGACCTTAAGGCTATGGGTGTGCAATATCTTGGTGTATGCCACTGCACGGGCTTTGAGGCTTCCGCCTACCTGGCGCAGGAATTTGGCGCGCACTTTTTCCTGAATAACTCCGGCTCCCGGTGGACGCTGCCCTTCAAGGAAGACCCGTCTTAACCGGCGATGCGTTTCGGGGGCGTTGTCACGCACGCCTTTGGCATGGCAAAGATAAAGGGTATGGCCACTACTAAAACCCCCGCCATCCCGTAAAATACCCACATGAACCCCTGACCCACGTTGGTAAACCGCTCCAGTATTAATGCCGTTACCGCAATGCTGACCGCGCTCCCGCTCTGCCGGAACATGCCCCTCACCCCTGTTATGGTAGCAACGCGCGTCGGCAGCAGCTCGATGCAGGCGTTGTTGGCTGCCGGGGCAATTATCCCCATCGCGAGGCCGGAAAGGAACATGATAATGCACATCGTCCACATGGCGCTGGTGTCCACCCCGAAGAGGCTGGTGCCTGCGGCTTCCAGCCCGAGCATCGCCATACAGATAACCGTAAATCCGGCGCCTATCAGCATCGGCCAGCGGTAGCCCCACTTCGGCAGCATCATGCTCGTTACTAAAGACGCCGCTATCATCCCCACCGACCGCGGTGTCAGGATTAGCCCGCTTTCAAAAATAGACATCCCGTAAAACGATGTTGCGAACAGCGGTATAAAGCTCATTATCCCCAGCACCGCCGCCCCGTAAAGGAAGTTGAATATGTTCGAAGCCAGGAACGGCCCTTCCCTTAACGTCTGTAAATCAATGATGGGGTCTTTCGCTCTTACTTCGTGACGCAGGAAAAGCCCACCCATTATTACGCCGGCTGCCAGCAGCAATCCCACCACCACCCACGACGACCCGCTGCCGGAGTTACCTATCTCACTCAAGGCGATGAGTAAAGCCGAAAGCATGCCGGTAAAGAGCCCCGCCCCGGTGAGGTCGAGCTGCCCGCCCTCCCTTTTCGTCTCTTTGAGCATGAACGCCATGGCGATGAATACAATTACGCCCAGCGGTATGTTCAGCCAGAATACCGACTGCCAGCCATAAGACCCCACCAGCCACCCCCCTATGTTTGGCCCGATAATCATACCGATGGGGAAGATGCTGCTGAACAGCCCGATGGCCTGTTGCCTGGAGTTGGGGAAAAGATCGCTGGCAATCGCCGTCATCAGCGGCAGGAAGCCGCCGCCGCCAATCGCCTGGATAAAGCGGGCGGCAATCAGGAAGTAGATATTCGGTGATAGCGCGCATAACAGCGACCCGATGGTAAAAACGGCGATGGAAATCAGGAAAAGCCGCTTGGCCCCGAAGATATCCCCGGCTTTGCCCATTAAAGGCATAATCGCCGTCCCCGCCAGCTGATTAACGCTTAAAACCCACCCCGCCAGTATCAGAGAAGCGTTAAGGTCCTGCGCAATCACCGGGAACGCCACGGATATGCTCGTGCCGCTTATGGATACCAGTAAAAATGAAAGGCTGCCGATGCCAAAAATGAGGTATCGAGACATCTCAATTAGTTTAACACAGATTAACTGTGATGAAAAAATTTCACCCTCGTTTGCTTTACATTCGGTGTTACTTTATAATTAAAATACAATTTCCGCTAGGGGTGCGCCAGGCTGAGAGTCCTTCTGTAGAAGGGCGACCCTTGGAACCTGAACTCGGTAATACGAGCGTAGGGAAGCGGCCCGCCTGCCAAAGCCTGATGCGTCGGGCAGGGCTTAAAGACCAAGGGAATTAATCACGGCCTGGAAAAACCCTTGGTTTTATTATTTTACGGGGGTGATTGATATGACACAGTGGGAAATAGCCGCCAAAGGCAATATCTCTCCGGAAATGAAAATCGTGGCTCAAACCGAAGGCGTCGATGTTAATTTCTTGCGGGAAAAAATAGCTCATGGCAAAATCGTCATTCCCGCCAATATCAACCACGCCGGTCTCAAACCCTGCGGCGTTGGCGAAGGTTTATCCACCAAGGTTAACGCCAACATCGGCACCTCGTCTGACTTCGGCGACATCACCACCGAGCTTGTTAAGCTGCATGTCGCTCTGGAGGCTGGGGCGGACACGGTTATGGACCTAAGCACCGGCGGCGATATCCCCGCTATCCGCAGAGCGATTATCCAGGCCAGTCCCAGGGCTATCGGCACGGTGCCCATCTATCAGGCGGGCGTCATGGCAATTCAGGACCACGGCGCTATTATTAAGATGACCGCCGACGATATTTTTAAAGCCATTGAAGATAATGCCCGTGACGGCGTTGACTTTGTTACCGTCCATTGCGGTATAACGCAGAGCGCTATCGCCCGGCTAAAGCAGCAGAGCAGGGTGACGGACGTTGTTTCCCGCGGTGGGGCTTTTACGGTAGGGTGGATGCTCCACCACGATAAAGAAAATCCCCTTTACGAGCAGTATGACCGTCTTTTAGAAATCGCCCGCGAATATGATGTCACCTTAAGCCTCGGCGACGGTATGCGCCCCGGCTCTTTAGCCGACGCCACCGACCGCACTCAAATCGAGGAGCTTTTGACTTTGGGTGAATTAGTAGAGCGCGCCTGGAAAGCCGGCGTGCAGGTTATGGTGGAAGGTCCCGGTCATGTGCCCATCAACCAGATTGAGACTAATGTTAAACTCCAGAAACTTATCTGCAAAGGCGCCCCGTTCTATGTCCTGGGTCCCTTGGTGACCGACATCGCGGCGGGGTATGACCATATCACCGGCGCTATCGGCGGCGCTTTGGCCGGCATGTACGGCGCGGACTTCCTCTGTTACGTCACCCCGTCCGAGCACCTCGCTATCCCCGACGTTGACGATGTTCGTGAGGGAGTTATCGTCTCGCGCATCGCCGCTCATGCTGCCGATATCGCTAAAGGTGTCCCCGGCGCTTTGGAGCGCGACCGGCAAATGTCTATGGCGCGCAAGAAGCTCGATTGGGACGAACAGGCCAAGTTTGCCCTCGACCCGGAAAAGTTCCAGAGGGTGCATAAGCAGCGCGCCACCACCGGCGCGGCTTGCAGTATGTGCGGCAAATATTGCGCCATGGAATTGGTAGGGCAGTACCTGGGTGTCAAAGCCGATAAGTGCTAGCGGATTTTTGTCTGCCGGCTGCGTAGATAGATTACCCAGTAGACTAGGGCGACGAAGAACACGCCCCCAATCATATTACCGATAGTCACCGGTATCAGGTTATTCACGAAAAATGAACCCCACGTCAAATGGTCGTAACTGGCGGCGGTCGTCCCGATGCTCTGCCAGAAACTATCCGGCGCGCCCACTTTAACGAGGATGGCATAGGGCACGAAATACATATTCGCCACGCAGTGCTCGAATCCTGCGGCCACAAACCCGGTAATGGGGAAAATAATCGCCATGATTCGCCCCATGACGG